>JAIRPZ010000018.1 GCA_031256755.1 Planctomycetaceae bacterium | reverse complement strand
CAGTTTGTCGAAGGCACTGTCACGCTGGACGGCAAACCGGTCGCCGATGCCGATGTTTCTTTCTCGCCGCAAGCGGGACAGCCGGTTTATTACGGTACCGGCAGAACAGACGCAAACGGCGTGTATCACTTGACTTCGACACGCGGCGGCGAGTTCGGCAAGGGCGTTCCGGCGGGGCATTATGATGTGGTCATCAGCAAATATCTTTCCGATGCAGAGGAGGAAAAAGCCGCCTTGAAGCAGTGGGAGGCGGCAAACAAAGGGAAAGCACCGGAGGAACAGGAACCGGCACCGATGTCGGTGATGAGGCATTATTTGCCGGAACGGTATGCTGATGCGAAAACGTCCGGTTTGTCCGCCGAAGTAAAAAAGGGGAAGAACGTTATTGATTTTGCAATGAAAGCAGAATAAAACGGACGGACAGGACAGGCAGTATTTTGAGAGCGGACAGATGCGAGAGCAGGGGACATACGTCCCCCGTAGTTTTCGGACAATTTTTTGGACAGGATTGTACAGGAGTCCTTGCCGGACAGGCATTATTTTTGTAACAAAAATAAAATCCTGCAAAAATCTTGTGAATCCTGTCCAAACTACACTGTCCGGCAGGACTCTGTATCAGCCGCGCAGCCAATTACGCGGACGCAGAATTCTTTGTCCCCGGCGGGACTGCTTATCGCGCGGCGCATCATATTGAGCGAATTTCGCTTTGATAAGCGGTTCGACTTTGCCTCCCCAATATTCGTAACCCTCTTTACCGGGATGGAGGAAATCCTTCATAATTGTCTTCGGAAGATTTCCCTCTTTGTCAAGAAAACCGGCGTTAATGTCGACAAGTTCAACATTTTTCAAACCCTTCAGCATTGCCGGCAGATACGAGTTGATTTCTTCCACCCGTTTGCGGCGTTCACCGTCCGGTTTTTCGTCACGCGGGAAGACCTTCAGCACGATGATTTGCAGTTTCGGGTACTGCGTTTGCAGTTTTTTGACGATGGCGGCAATTCCCTCGGCAGCTTCTTTGGGCGTTGTCGTTTTTGTGCCGATGTTGTTCGTTCCAATCATAATTTGGGCGACTTTCGGCTGAATTTTGTCGAGCGGCAGATGGTCAAGCCGCCAGAGAACGTGCTGCGTTTGGTCGCCGCCGAATCCCAAGTTGATGGGTTTATACTTGCCGAAGAATTTGTCGTACAGTTCTTTCTGCTTGTCCCAGCCGTGCGTAATCGAATCGCCGATGAGAAGGAGTTCGACATCTCCTTTGTTCATTTGTTCCGTATTTTCGGCTTGCCGTTTTACCCACCAGCCGTCTTTACGGTCAACGGGTTCAACGGCTTTGTTTGCCGCCTGTGCGGAAACAGCAAGCGATAAAATCAGCAGACCGGCAACGCACCGGCAAAATCGTTTTGGGGTCATCAACATTTTCGTTGACATTCTTTTTTTCTCCTTTTGGTGAGGGGATAATTTAATACAATCATTATACACGGAAAATCCCGACAGTAAATACCGGGCGGAGGAGTGATGAGAGACATTTTGTTTTTTTTGGACTTTTCTGAAAGTTAAAGTGCGATAAATACCAGAGTTTACAGATTTTTTCATTGTTAACCGATACTCCGATGACGGAACGTGTTGCCCCAATCCAGCAACTGCCGAATGTTCAATTCAAAAGCGTATCAATACGGCGAAACTCATCCGCTCTATCCTCGTCAGAGAACTCTGCATGCCGGGTTAGAGAACAAGTCCGGCATCCATTTCAACGGCGGGGGCTGTCCATTGCCCTGATTCTTTACGGCAGTTTATGTCCCATTTTGTCCCGCTTTGCGGCAAGATATTTTTCATTAAACTCATTCGGCGGACAAACAACCGGCACCTGATCCGCAACCTCTAAATCAAAACCGCCGTAAATGAACGCATCCGTCTTCTTCGGATTGTTCGTCAGAAGACGAATCTTTTTCAAACCCAAATCCTTCAAAATTTGAATGCCCACGCCGTAGTCCCGAAGGTCGGCTTTATGTCCCAATGCCAAATTGGCATCCACCGTATCCAGCCCTTCGTCCTGCAATTTATATGCCTTAATTTTTTCGGCAAGCCCGATACCGCGCCCCTCTTGCGGCAGATAAACCAGCACGCCAATCCCTCCGTGAGCAGCCGCATCGCTGCTGATCATTTGCAGCGCGGTATGCAGTTGATCGCCGCAGTCGCACCGCAGCGAATGAAGTAAATCGCCGGTAAAACAAGAAGAATGAAGACGGACAAGCGGCGGACGATCCGACTCCGCCGCCGGCGATCCGAAAACGATAGCCACCGGTTCCTCCTTTTCGTATTTGACACTGTAAACGTAAATCCGTGCATGACCGTATTTTGTCGGCAAATCGGCATCGGCGATTTTCGTAACAATTTTTTCGATCCGCCGCCTGTATTTGATCAGTTCCTCTATCGTAATGATTTCAAGTTCGAATTTTTCGGCAGCGGCAAAGAGCGTTTCCCGATTCGCCCGATTGCCCGTTTCGTCAAGGATTTCACACAGCACTCCGCCCGGCTGCATGCCGGCAAGCCGGACAAGATCAATGATCGCCTCGGTATGCCCCGCCCGACGGAGAACGCCCCCTTCTTTGGCTTCAAGCGGAAAAAGGTGACCGGGACGGACAAAATCGCCGGGCTTACTGTTCGGATCAATGATCGCCCGAATCGTGGCGGCTTTTTCCTGTGCGGTAATGCCGGTTTTGTTCGTAATATGATCAACCGGAACCGTAAATGCCGTTTGGAGCGGGGCAGTATTGTGAGCCACCATCGGCGCAAGTTCAAGCCGCTTGCACGTGTCCGGCAAAATCGGCATACAAACCTGCCCGCGTCCGTGCCGGAGCATAAAGTTGACGTGGGCATCGGTAACGGTTTCCGCAGCGCAAACAAAGTCCCCTTCGTTTTCGCGGTCTTCATCGTCCATCACGATGACAATTTTGCCTGCTTTGAGTGCGGCTAATGCACTGTCGATTGTTGAAAACGGCATAACAAGAAATTGTACCATAAAACCGCCGCCTCCGGCAGATAGGTGCAGAAAAATTCGGGGAGATTCGATCACCCATTCCCACGCCATTTCCGCCTCGCCGACCCCGATTGCTCTGTACGGAAACTCGGTGCTGTCAGACGTAAAAGCCAAAAAGAAACGGACTCCGACTGCCGATACAATTACGCAAACGGCAATGAATGTATAAAACAAGAACTTCTTTACCTTATTACCAATTCAGCATTTATTCTTGCAAACGAAACTTAAATGTTTGTTCCTATTTGAATATTGGATATAAAATAGACCAAGGACGATCTTGTATCATCTTGTATATCCCAGATCGACTGCCAGCGATTCGGCAATGAGCGGCACACTGACGTTGCGGTCGGTCTGCTCGGCGGCTTCCAACACTCTTTCGATTTGCCGGATAACCGTCCGCAATGCGTCTGCGGCAGGCGGCAGACCGGTACGTAGGCTGCGGTAAAATATCTCCGTCATTAAACTGAAAACAAGCCGTAACCGGCGGCGGCGTACCGCATCTTCTTTTTCTGATTCGATGACCTTATTGATGCAGGCGGCAGCGGCAGCCGCATCCCAGCCGGCAGCGGAAAGGATTTTCGTTAACTCTGTCCGCACCGTTTCAATATCGCCGTCCGCCAGTTCCCTTGCTTTTTCCAAACTGCCTTCCGCTAAACAAGCAATTTTTTCCGCTTGTGCCGGAGTTGCCGCCAGTTTTTGTTCCGTCAAAAGAACGGCTAAAACGTCCGGCGGCAAAGGAGCAAAACGGACAATCCGGCAGCGGCTGCGGATGGTCGGCAGTTGCTTGGCGGTTGATGTTCCGATAAGAATCAGCACAGAATCCGGCGGCGGTTCTTCCAGCGTTTTCAGCAGTGAATTGGCACCCGATTCGTTAAAATAGTCCGCATCGTGAATAACGGCAACTTTTCGTCCGCCGAGAAAGGCCGTTTTATTCATCGCCGAGCATAAATCGGTCAATGCGTTCAGCGGCAAGTCCTTTTTGTCCGGCGGTTTGAAAACATAATACAAATCGGGATGCGGCGAAAGAAATTTTTCCTTGTTCTTGGAAAGGAATGCTTCGCTGTCAAAATCAATGTCGGTACAGCCGATCTGTCCGAAGAGTTTGCACGAAGCACATTCTCCGCACGGATCGAGATTGTCCTGTTTCCGGCAGAGCAGCCCCTTGGCGAGCGCAAAGGCGAAACGGCGTTTGCCGACACCGGGCGGTCCGACAAAGAGAAACGTACCGGTCAGGCGGCGGCGTTGAAAGGCCTGCCGAAACCGTTCAACAAGGATGTCATGCCCCTGTATTTTTTGCCACATAGAAGAGACATTATACCAAACCGGACAGCAAATAAACCGCGGCGGCAAAACGTTTAAGATTTTCCGTCCGGCTTACAGGATTTTGCCGAAAAAATGTAACGGTCAATCCAAAAAAACAGGAAGGCACCGACAAAATTAGCAATGACCGTGGCTGTCCAAAAAGCACCTTGATCGCCGCAATAGGCAAGCAACATGGGAGTTAGATAGAGTAATACGGGAGCCAGTATCGGCGTGGAAAGTTGCCAGCGGAAAAGATAAATAATAAATTTCAGCATAAAAAACGCTTCCAGCGTTCAGCAGCGGACGGGCGATCGATACATAAGCCGTTATTATATAGGAAATTATTCTGATGTAAAGGGGCGGTAAAGACGCTGCCGGCAGGAAGTCCGCCGCGTCCGCCGGTATCCCGTTTGTGGTACAATCAGCATAAGGTTTATGTTTGCGTCAATACTGCTGATATTGTTTGCGGCAATGTTCATCATTGTCAACATCGTGCTGGGCTGTTATGCAGCCGTCCGGTACGGTTACGGACCGCCCGACTGGCGGACGGCTCTCAATCTTGTTGTCCGGCTTACCACTCTCCAAAGAAAAATAAACACTTTGCGCGAAGTCATCGACCGGAAATGCCCTTGGGCAGATCGGATGCTGAACCGTCTGCATATACCGAAGCCGATTGTCATTGTCGAGATTGTGGATGACGATGAACTTGCGGAAGATGCCGGCATCCGTTATGCTCAAACCGATCAAAACGGCAGTCAAACCGGAATATCTGCACCGGCAGCGGAATCTTCTGCCGGTACGGAAGAAAACGCTCCGCCGCCGGAAACAGATTCAGGCGGAACCGGACAAGAAATAACACTGAACAAAACATAACGGCAGAACAAGAATCACAGCAACAGATATGACAACGAGTATTGTACTAGCGGGAGTCGGCGGTCAGGGAATTCTGTTGGCGAGCGAAATTGCCGCCCGGACAGCCGTTGCCGCAGGATTCGATGTCAAAACAAATGAAGTGCATGGAATGGCACAGCGGGGCGGTTCCGTCATTGCTCAAATCCGGTACGGCGGCAACGTATTCAGTCCGCTTGTTCCGCGTAAAACCGCAAAAATTCTCGGTTCGCTGGAACGTATTGAAGGACTCCGCTGCCTTGACTACCTTGCCGATGACGGAACCGCCGTCGTTTCCGATCAAAAGATCGTACCGATCACGTCCTCCGGCGGCGGGACTCCCTATCCTGATTGGGACGCAGCGGAATTGTCAAAATACTTTCCGCAACTGGTGTATCTGCGGGCGGTCGAAGCGGCAGCGGCGTTGGGCAATGTGAAAGTGTCAAACATTGTGCTGCTGGGGGCGGTTTCGCTTTATCTTGATTTGCCGGAATCCGCATGGATGACAGGTATTGAAAAAAGCGTCAAAGAAAAATGGATCGACCTGAATATTCAGGCGTTCCGCACCGGACGGAACAATGAACAGTACCGCAGAATCTTTTGCCGCTCATTGACAAACGGTTAAAATCCGGTAAATTCTGACGGCTCATAAAATTTTTTAGCCGTTTTACCGCAACCGAATGTTTTCTCATTTTTTCATTGACCGTCCGATTTTTGCCTGCGTCGTTTGCCTCGTCATTCTGCTGCTGGGCATCGTTTCCATTCCCTCATTGCCGATTGAGCAATTCCCCGATATTACACCGCCGACCGTTTCCATTCAGGCAACGTACCCCGGTGCCAGTGCCGAAGACGTTGCCAACGCCGTCGCCATTCCGATTGAAGAACAACTCAACGGCGTGGACAACATGATTTATATGGATACCCAATGCACCAGCAGCGGGTCCATGAGCATCACCGTCTCCTTTGAAGTCGGCACCGACCCCGACGTTGCCTCCGTTCTTGTCCAAAACCGCGTGAAAGCCGCTGAACCGATTCTGCCGGAAGAAGTCCGCCGGCAAGGTGTCCGCGTCGATAAACGGGGCGGAAACTTTATCGGTATGGTCGCCCTGTTGGAAAAAATTGACCCCCATGCAAAAACAGACGAAAATGCAGCCGTTTCTTCGGAAAGAAAACCGGAAGAAAAGGAGGAGGAACATGGCTTCCGCGGCGGAATTTCCGGCGCACTCAAAAAGAATAAAAACGGGCATCAGGGAACAAAAAGCGGACAGTATCTCGCTAATTACGCCTCGCTTTATCTCAAAGACCGGTTAACCCGTGTGAAGGGAGTCGGCGAAGTGATGGTCTTTGACCGCCGGACATTCAGCATGCGGATTTGGCTTGACGAAGACACCATGGCGGCACGCGGCATTTCCGTACAAGAAGTGCAGGCGGCTATCCGCGAACAGAATACGCAGGTCAGTGCCGGCCGTCTCGGACTCGAACCGGTGCCGGACGGAGTCCAAACGAACCTCGCCATCGTCACGCTCGGTCGTCTCCAAGATGCGTCGCAGTTTGAAAACATGATTATTCGGGTGGATGAGCAGGGAGGCGTTCTCCGGCTCAAAGATATTGCGATGATTGAACTCGGTGCCGCAGATTACTCCTCTGAATCCCGTATCAACGGCAGAATGTCCACCGGTATGGCGGTCACCCCCCGCTCCGGTGCCAACTCGCTGGAAGTCATCAAAAATGTTCGGGCAATGCTGGAAGGACTCAAAGATTCTTTTGCCCGAAGCGGTCTGGAATATCAGATTCCGTTTGATGCCACCAAATTTATTCAGGCAACAGTCGATGAGTTTGTCGAAACGCTCATCCTTTGCGTGCTGTTCGTGATTATCACGATTTACGTCTTCTTGCAGGACTGGCGGGCGGCACTCATTCCGATTCTGACGATACCGGTTTCGATTATCGGTACATTCTTTCTGATGTACTGTTTCGGCTTTTCCATCAATACGATGACGCTTTTCGGTCTCATTCTCGTCATCGGTATTGTGGTGGACGATGCGATTGTCGTTGTCGAAAACACACAGCGGATTATTGACGAAGAACATCTCGACCCTCATTCCGCCGCCAAAAAGTCCATGATTCAGGTTCTCGGACCGGTCATCGCCACCGTTCTCGTGATGATGGCGGTCTTCCTTCCGACTTCGATGATGCAGGGAATTGTCGGGAAACTTTATCAGCAATTTGCGTTAACGATTGCCAGTGCGGTCGCCATTTCCGGTATTTGCGGAGTCACTCTTGCACCGGCATTGTGTGCGATTTTCCTGCGTCCGTCCGTCCCGAAAAATAAGCGGTTTGCCGGTTTCCGGCTCTTCAATTTCTTCTTTGACGGTTTCGGCAACTTCTATCTGAAAACGGTCAAGACGATGATTTTTATTGCTCCGGTCATTCTGTTGCTCTGGTTTGGTTTGATATTTGTACTGGTTCAGGCTGTCTATAAACTGCCGAGCGGTTTTTTGCCGAATGAAGACCAAGGGGTGATTATGATGGAAGTCCGTCTGCCGGAAGGAGCATCGATGGAACGAACTTCCGAAGTGCTTGCCCGCGTGGAAAAAATCATCAATGCCGAGCGGGAAATCAAGTATTCTCCTGCATACGAGAAGCGGAATTTGGCAACCCGTCTCTACGAGCGGTTCTGGGACAAAAAGAAGACCTACGTGGAACATGGCGGTATTGAAACAATGGTCTGCATCAACGGTTTTTCTTTTATCAGCGGTCAGGGGTCAAACCTTGCGATGGTGCTGATGCCGCTGGATCCGTGGGGAGAGCGGAAAGATGAAGGACTGCGGATTCCCGCTATTCAGGCACGTTTGGAGAAAGGGCTTAATAAAATTGCGGAAGCGGAATACCGAATCATTACACCGCCGCCGATTATGGGACTTGGTCTTGCGACCGGCGTTGTCAGTGTTCTGCTTGATGAACGGGGTGTCAAACCGACGGAACTTGCCGGTGCTCTGAACGATTTCCGGCAGAAGATTCTCGACCAGCGAGTCGGCAACGACCCGCTTTTTGTGGCGGCATTTTCCTCATTTGACCCGAATTCGCCGCGGCTGTATCTCGACATTGACCGCGACAAAGTGAAACGGATGGGAGTCAATTTATCCGAAGTGTTTGCCGCTCTGCAAACCTACCTCGGTGCCGCCTATATCAACGACTTTAACGTTTTCGGACGCACTTACCGCGTCAACGTTCAGGCAAAAGGGGAATACCGGGACAGTGTGCAGGACATTGTGCGGATGAAAGTCAAAAACAACAAAGGCGGCATGGTGCCGCTCGAAGCCTTCACCACTGTTCAAGAGGTTTCCGGTCCGCAATTATTAAAGCGGTTCAATATGTTCCCCAGTGCTGATTTAACGAGTGTTGTT
The DNA here is from genome assembly GCA_031256755.1 of Planctomycetaceae bacterium. GTDB lineage: Bacteria > Planctomycetota > Planctomycetia > Pirellulales > Thermoguttaceae > WRKP01. Next base: position 11,986 of record JAIRPZ010000018.1, on the reverse strand, counting down.
CACCCGCTTCACGGCACCGGCGAAGGAATTGCCAAAATAGAAGAACTCAGCAAAACGCTGCCGGACGGCTACAGTATTGACTGGACGGGGATTACCTTTCAGGAAAAGCGGGTCGGCAATCAAACGGCTATCTTTTTTGCTATTTCCATTCTGTTTGCTTTTTTGATTCTTGCGGCTCAATATGAAAGTTGGTCATCGCCGTTGATTATTATGATGGCGGTGCCGCTTGGCGTTGCCGGTTCATTAACGGCGGTGGTGTTGTTTGCGGTTCATGCCGGAAAAATGCCGGAAATCAATCTCTACACGCAAATCGGTTTGCTGCTGATGGTTGGTTTATCTGCGAAAAATGCGATTTTGATTACGGAATTTGCGAGGGAGCGGCGTGAACATGGGGCGGGTTTGGTGCAATCGGCGTATGAGGCGGGGCGTTTGCGTCTGCGTCCGATTTTTATGACTTCGTTTGCTTTTATTCTCGGTGTTTTGCCGCTTGTCTGGGCGGACGGTGCGGGGGGCAATTCCCGCAACGCCATTGGGGACGGGGTCTTCGGCGGCTTGCTGATGGAAACGATGGCGGGCGTATACGTCACGCCGGTGCTGTTTGTTCTCATACAGGGTTTGGCGGAATACTGCAACAAACATATTAAGGAATTCCTTGCACACAGCCGTCTGAAGGCACACCGTGCTTCGGAGCCGGACGAAATCATCATCCGGCACGGGGATTAACCGGTGTTTTGATGCTTGCCGTGATAACGAAAAACGGAAGAGAGAGCAGATAAGAGAGAGCAGATTGCCGACCGCAGACGGCAGAGCGAGCGGCGGACATACTGTCCGCCGTTTTTTGTTTTCATTGATGCAGCGGCTGCAAGAAAGGGTAATTTAGATAAAGTTTAACGATTTTTTCGATTATTCCGAAAGTATCGGTTAAAAAGTGCCGATAAAACGGGAGAGAAACCAGAATTGAGGTAAAGTCATGCTCCGTTTTTCTCCTGTGCCGTTTCGATCAGTTGTATTGGCAGGAATCGCCGTCTTGGTACTCCATGGACACTTCCTCTGCGCTGCCGGACGGATTGGTCCTGTTCTTCCCGCTACTGTTGCGGAAGACGCGGCAGAGTCCGGTCATTTTGAATCGGAAGAAAATGACGTAACACCGCTTCCGCCGCCGAAACGTAATCCGCTGCTTGAGCGTCCGAAGACGGTTTCCCGAAACCGGCGTGCCGTTTTTGACAGCCTTGATCCCGTTGCCGTGGTCCCGCAGAGTTTTCTTGACGGAGGTGAAACGCTTTCCGCAGCGGACACCGAACCGGCTCCGCCTGTTCCCGCTGTCCGTGCAAGAAGGTCAGGAAGCCGTCCGGTGCAAACTATGCCCCCTGTCACGGTTTCCGGCACCGGACAAGAAAGTGTTTTGGAAACAGCCGGAAATACCGTGATTCCGGCGGGCGAATTCTCTTTTGACGAATTACCGGCGGACATCAGCGGATATACGGCTGGTCCTATCGTTCAGACATTCGGAATGGGCATCTTTGACAATCTGACGCTGTTCAGTGAGGTCACTGCGTTCAAAACGGAACTCAACAACGGTGCCGGCAGTTTGGGAGCCGGCGAAGGATTTAACTGGTCAACGCCGTTTACGCCGCAGGGGACAATCACGGCACAATACGGAATCCGGGCGGTGCAGGGAGATAATTTTTCCCGCTCGGCGCGGAGTCAATGTTTTATGACTGCCGGATTGTTCAAACGGTTTGATTTCACGCCGCTGCAAGGCGGAGCGGCTTTTGACTGGCTGCATGATCATTCGTCTTTCGGTTCTGTTAATTTGCAGCAGTTGCGATGTGAATTATCGCTGCGGACGTTCAGTAATCTGGAATACGGATTTATCGGCGGTTTTGATGTTTTTCAGACGCGTCCGTCAACGCCGGCAATCAGTCAACTGGCTGTTGGCCGGTTCGGATCGTCTGCTGGTGCGATGGACGTGAATGATTATTATTTGCTTTTTATTCGTAAACAGTTGGACAGCGGCGGTCAGGCGGAATTCCGGCTGGGGGGGACGGACAGGGGAGATGTTATTGTCAGCGGTCAGGGTGAAGCGGCGTTGACTGACCGGATTGCGATTAACGGCGGTTTTTGTCTGACTGCGCCTTCGGAGGGACATACGGCGGACGGCAATTTGCGGGAACGCTGGTCGATGTCGCTTGGAGTGGTGTTGTATTTTCGCGGCGGTGCAGTGTGCCGGTCAACGAATCTTTACCGTCCGATGTTTGACGTTGCCGGCAATCATTCCTTTTTCAGCCGGTTGATCGGGAAATAGGGGAGATATGTTTTGCTGAATTCTCTTTTGAGGTCTTTTAATGTCTGCTCTGATGTTTCATCGTTTGGTCTTTGCTGCGGATGAAGAATTTTGGATAACACATTGCGGTACTGTCTGATAATGCTTTACAACTTGATGGTGTTCTCGTATTTCAATTCATCCAGTTTCTTGTTCTTCTGTTTCACTGCTTCTGTTCCTTACTTCCAAAGCGGCGAGGACACCGGCTTTCCGCAGGTTGGACTGAGCGGGACGAAAGGATCTCCCATCAACTTTGACGGCGGGCATCTGCCCGCCGCTCTCATTATCTCTCTTGCTGCCGTCTGCAATCTGCTGTCTTTCTAATTCTCAATTCTCCTTATCAATTTTCAATGATCAATGATTCCCCCGCCGTCTGCACCGGTACGGACTTGTCAACCGGACGGAGAACCGTTAAAATCATTCTCTGTCGGACGGTCAGTGCCGTCTTCCTGACATTGACATGGACCCTTTTGACATGACCGGCGGAAACAGCAGCAGCATTTTTACCTATCTTGAACAGGAAAAAACCGGACACGATAAAACCGGACTCGACAAAGCCAGAACAACCCATGTCGCCCACGCCCTCGCAATTTCTGCGTCCGTCGTGATCGTTTTAGCCGGAATCAAGTACGCCAGCGGACTGGTCGGCCCGATGCTGCTTGCCCTTTTTCTCGCCATTGTGCTTCTCATTCCGCTCCGCTGGCTGCAAAAACATGGCTGTCCCCAGTTTCTGGCATTTTTGTTTGTTTTAGTGAGTTCCATCGCTCTCTTTGTCGGAATTATCTATTTCGTCAGCCGCTCTTTGAACGATTTTATCGGCAGAATTCCCGCCTACAGAGATCGGATTGTTCAGCGGTACAATCAACTGGAATCCGACATTGAAAAACTGGGTTTTCAAATCGGCGGTTTACGAAGTATGCTGCCGGGCAAAGAGGCGGTAAAACCGGAGGACACGCAAAAGCCCGGTCCCAAACCGCCGGAAGAACAGCCGCCGGAAATCCTACCGCCGCCGCACGCCGTCCCCGCTGCCGCTCTGCCGGAAGAGAACGGACATTCCGAAAAAAACGAACCGGAAAACGAAACCCCAGATGACCCCGAAGGAACCGAACCGGAAGACAAAAAAAGTGCGGAAATGCCGGTATTCGAAGAAATCAAACCGGTTCCTGCTGACGAGGTGGCGAAATGGGTGGCGGAATCAAAACCCGATCTGATTGCCCTCGATCCGCAAAGTTTAATGCTTTGGATTGCCAAAGGTGCCTTGCAAATCCGGCATGCCATTGAAAGCGGATTGATCATTTTGATTTTTACAATCTTTATGTTATTTGAGGCATCACATTTCCCTGCCAAAGTCGACCGTGCTTTCGGAAAAGACGGGGTGATCAACAACCGGCATTTTCACCGGATTGCCGATGACATCCGGCGTTATCTGGTCTTGAAAACGCTTGCCAATCTGATGTCGGGGAGTGCGGCGATGTTCGTTTATTATCTTTTCGGCGTGCCGGGTGCCTTTTTCTGGGGCATTGTTGCGTTTTTCATGTACTATATCCCGAATATCGGCGGTACGCTTGCTGCCGTGATTCCCGGTATTTTGGTTTTTATGAATCATGACATTACCGGGGTGCTGCTTTATGCGGTTTGTCTTGTGCTGATTGAGTGTTCGATTGCTTACGGGATCGAACCGAAAATGCTGGGACACGGTTTGCGGCTGTCGACGATGGTGATTATTTTGACGCTGTTTTTCTGGGGTTTTATTTTGGGACCGATCGGTTTGTTCCTTGCGGCTCCGCTGACAGTGATGCTCAAAATCATTTTGCAGGCGTTTCCTGAAACGAACTGGCTTGCCATTTTTCTTGACGATAACCGGAAAACGTAAAGAGAGCCGTTTGGACGGAGAACGGCTCATAAAACGAAAAACCGGCAGGCGGATGCGGCGTGAAGACCTGCCCTGTTTTCACGGACACACCCTGCCGCTCCGATTTTCCGTTTCTCCGGCGGCGGGGGTTACGGCGTTACGCTCTCGCCCCCCTCTTTCGTGCTTGCCGCTCGCCACACCTCTTCCGATACCGTATTGCTGATAAACCGGACACTCCCGTCGCCAAAGCCGGTGTTCACCCCGCCGTTGTGAGAACTCCGCGCCGAAAGATAACCAATGCCGTCCGTGTGAATGTCCGGCAGCAGCGTGTTCGGCAGAAGATACGCATTGTAAGCCGTATCCGCCGCCCTGCCGACCAGCCAGCAGTTGGCACGGCAGCCGGTCCATTCCTGCGGCTCATCAGAAAACCACGCCGCAACGTCAGGATTCCCCGCACCAAATGCCGGAAAACCCCGCTCCGCCGCATGGTCCTGCGGACACCCCTCGTCAAATTCGCCCGTATAGCGGTGTACCATTTTGCCCGGCAAAATCTCCCGCCAGTTCCCGTCCAGTGCATCACCCTGCGCCCCGACCAGCGTTTCAGACAAAACCATCGTGTTGCTCGTTCCGTCCGTTAAACTGTCTAAACCGGGCGCGGCAGCGTAGTCCGTTCCGGTCAGCGTCCGGTAGCAGTAAAACGCCCCGTCAGTCGGAAACCGGACATCATAATTCAGCCCCGTTCCCGAACCGGTACAGAAAACATAGTTGCTGCCGGTCACCTCGTCTTCGTGGTCGCCGTGCTCATCATCGTGAGCATGCAGCAAAAAACGGTGATTTTCCGTGTCGCTGCCGCAGACAAGGAACGGCAGCAGAACCTTGACCGCTTCCGCATAGTCATGATTCAAGTGCAGATGGTGATGGTCATGGTCAGTTTCCTCCTCTTCCTCCCCCTCTTCGTGATGGTCTTCACCGAAAAGGGGCTTTTTCACATCAATCTGCGAATAGACCGCCGCCCCCTCGATGAACGGCAGCAGATGAGCGTGTACCGAATAGGTCAGCCCCGATGTCACGTGCATGCCGTCTCCCAAACTGGGAAAGGATTGATTCACGTCATGATAGTTGTGCAGGGACAGCAGCCATTGTTTCTGATGATTGGCACACTGCATTTTTCTCGCCGCCTCTCTTGCCGCCTGAATCGCCGGAAGCAGCAGAGCAATGAGCATGCCGATTATCGCAATCACCACGAGCAGTTCAATAAGCGTAAACGCCGCAGAAGAGACGGCAGTTTGCGGACGGCGAGGCGGGGAAGAGACAGCAGACGACAGAAGAAAGATTGCTGCCGTCTGCCGTCTGATGCCTGCCGTCTGAAGAAAATCCTGTCCGGCAAGGACATTCGGTGCAAAACTCCGGGGTTTCGGGTTAAAATTCCGCCGCTGCGGAACATTTTCATCTCTTGTCATAAAACACTTTTTCTTTCTCCGAATAAAATTCGGTCTGAAGTTACGGATTGGACGTATTTCCGCTGCCGGCAACCGTTGCCGGAGCGCGCCCGACCTGTATGTTGATACTTGTCTTTGTCAAGACAGTTATAGGGGGAACGGGAGGACGTTGTTTCTTTTTCCATTTTCTTACCCGCCACATCACACCGGTGACAGGCAACGTTGCGGCGAATAAGGAAACGAAAAAGAAGAGTATTTTCGAGGATAAGCCGGTAATATTTCCGTAATGCAATGCAGAAACAGAAGCAGCCGTTTTTGCACCGAAAGATTTATCTGCAAAACGTTCCGTCATCACGGCTTCGCCGGTAAAACGGTTCCACTCTGTTTTGTCCTGTACCGACAAAGCAAAAAATCCGGTGCGCCGCGTTTGTATGGTCAATGCGGTTTCTCTGTCGCGCGGAATCGTCACAAATAACTCGCAGTCAGGCGTGAGTTGCCTTTGTTTTCCGAGTATCTGTGCGATACTCAACGGCGGTACACCTTCCGGCGGCGGAATGATTTTTTCCGGTTTCTGAAAAACATTCTTAAAAACCGTATCGCCGCAAAGAGTGCTTACAGCCGCACGATACCAACTGAATGACCAGCACAGACCGGTCAGTGCTAAAATCAGAACGGGAATGAGTAAATAAAAGCCGAGCGTGTTATGCAAATCGTAAAGACAGCGTCCCCAACCGGCACGGAATTTCACGGTCAATCCCTGTTTCCATGAAGACCATCGTTTCATGGAGTTCCAACTTCGCGGCAGCCAAAGCACCAAACCGGTCAAACACTCAACGGCGAAGATAATGGTCGCCGCCGCAACAATCAATCCGCCTGCCGAACTTCGTGTTCCCATTCCGGGAACCGGTATATTGATGAGCAAATTGCGGTGCAGTTCCCGTGTGATGATAACAAACATTTCCGCTGCCGACGGCGGCTCGCCGGGGTTGTTGACGGTTTCACCCGTATAAGGGTTCATAAAGATTTTTGTTCCGAGCCAGCGGGTATAAGCCGCCGGCATGACTCTGCCTTTCGGCTGCGGTTTGATGAGGAGCAGCGTGACGGTGCGGTTTTTTTGTTCCGGTACGGTAAGCATTTCGACACGCATGCCCGCATGTTCGCTTTCCGCTTTTTTGATAAGGGCATCTACCGGCAGTGCGTCCCTATTCTGCGGAACGCGGACATAATACTTCTCCGGCTGAGCCAGCATGATGATTTCCTCGCGGAAAACAAGCATGGCTCCGGTCAGACAAACAATAAATACGACAGCACCGCTGACGATGCCAAGCCAAAAATGCAGTTGATGAACGGTCTTGCGCAACATGGTTTATTCAGTAAAAGGGTTTTTGAAACGGCTGGTTTTTTGTAAAAACGGGAGAGCCGTGCGGGGAAGCCGGTTTCCCTTTTTCCCCGTTCACGGCTTGCCCGGTTGACGGACTGACGGCGGTATTATTCCGCTTTTGCCGCCTGCGGAATGTTTAACGCTTCGGCGGCGGTGTTCAGTATCCATTGCGGCGTTGCCGGACAATCAATCAATCCTGTTTCCGAAAAGCGGACTTCCACACCGCTCAAGGGAGACCGCTCCGGCGGCTTTCCGTCAATCCATGTCCGCTTTTCTATCGTCTTTGCCGAAGCGACAAAGTAAAGTCCGACCACCAATATCCGCTTGCGTTTTTCCGCAAGCCGCCGGATTGCCGGAACAACATTTTGGGCGTAGGTTTGTCCCATGCCGCAATAGACATAGTCGCCTGCGGTGATTTTCCGGCTCCCTGCGCCGCTGACCAAAAGACGGCGCATCACCGGTTCTACCAAACCGCTGTGCGTGTCATCGCCGTGCGAAATAATCAGCAACGCCTCGTCTTCCGGCTTTTCGGAAAGTTTCGCCGTTTCTTCCTGAATATACCGGTCAAGCAAATCACCTTCGTTGAATGTCTGCGTCACCGTCACCGGAACATGCGGCGTTGCCTGCGTGATGCAATGCTCATGTTCTCCATGTTTATCATGTTCATGTCCATGACCGTGTGAAGCATGAGAGTGAACGTGCTGCCGTGTCGAAGGGGAACTGTAGATTCCCAGTGCCGCCGGAACGTCAAAATGAGAATGGGAAGACGAAGTCACAAATGCCGGAACAACGATAATCCGGCTGCATCCCCAGCCCTCCATTTTTTCAATGGTTTCGGCAACGCCGGGCTGTGCAAATTCCAGATTGGCAAAGGCAACGGCGTGAAACGTTTTCTTCGTTTCGTTCAATGTTCTCACTTTACCGGCGAGCGTTTCCACCGCCTTGTTCCAAGCCGGTGCGGACGAACCGTGTGTGAGAATCAGCAAGCCGGGCTTGTCCCGTTTTGCCTGTGTTTCGGCGGCTTCGGACGTTGCCGCTGCCGACAGCAGCATGAAAACTGCGGAAAATAAAACCTGCGAATGTCTTGTCATAAAACACCTTTTCTTTCTCCGAATAAAATCCGGTCTGAAGTTACGGATTGGACGTACTTTCGCTGCCGGCAACCGTTGCCGAAGCGCGCCAAATCTGTATGTCAACGTTATTAGGAATAAACCGGACGCTGCCGTCTCCGAAGCCGGCATTGACTCCGGCAGGGTGAGAACTCCGCGCCCCGTAAATCCCCATTCCGTGTGCGTGAATATCCGCCAGAGAACTGTTCGGCGGATAGTAAGCATTAAAGGAAGTGTAAATCGGCGCACCCCAAATCCATGCGCCGCCGCGGGAAGTGTCCCATGAGGTGATTCCCGTATTCGTGTTTTTAATGCTGTCAAAATCTTGCAGCAATGTATCATCCGTATAACCCGGAATGCCGCTTGCTGCCGCGCGCGGGGCGACAACGCTTGTCCAGTTTGCTGCCCGCCGCATCACCGGTGCGTCCGATTCTTTTGCTCCCTGCACGTTGTCGCCGAGTTTCGTCTCGGACAGTATCATCGTGTTCGACAGCCCGTCCGTCACCGCTTCAACGGCGAGTCCCCGCAGTGCGGAGTTCTCCTCTTTTGTCCCGGCATTCTCTTTGATGTAGAAAAAGAGACCGTCTGTCGGATAGCGGACATCATAGTAAGGTGAAACTCCCGAACCGGTGCAGAACATATAATTGCCGCCGCGGGAAAAAACATCGGGACCGGGAGCGGCGGCCGTGCCGGATTGACCGATTTTGTAGAGTTCATCGGTCGTCTCGCTCGGACACCGGAAAATGCTGTTCATGGTCAGAATGACCGGCAGCAGGGATTCTTCGATAAAATACTTTCCCTTTCCGCCGGTGAGCAGCGGTTTTTCAAAATCAATCCGGTCTGCCAGTGCGGGCAATTCGATGAACGGCAGCAGCCGTGCCTGAACGGAATACGTGGCAATGCCGTCTTTTCCAAGACCGGGAAAACTTTCAAATGCTGTGTGATAATTGTGTGCGGCGAGCAGCCATTGTTTCTGGTGATTGGCGCATTGCATTCTTCGTGCCGCTTCTCTTGCCGCCTGAATCGCCGGCAGCAGCAATGCGATGAGCATGCCGATAATGGCAATCACGACGAGCAGTTCGATGAGTGTAAAACCCTTTCTCATGGTGAAACTCCTGTTAGTGATGAACAGGAACGGATTTAACGGGTGACGTTCCTGTCCGGCGGGTGTTTTGCCCGGAAATTTTCTTCCGCAGCAGACACCGGAAAATGAAACAAAACAGGTCCCGAATCTCACATTCGCAGACAGGGGCGGTTAGTCTTTCCGCAGCGTTTTTTCCGGTACATCAACGACATAGCGGTACTGTTTACCGGACTTGATAATGACTTCTTTCTGCCCTCGTTTGAGCAGTTTGACTTCGACAGCGAGGTCGCCGAAACCGTCGTGAAGCAGCAGTTCACGATAGATTTTCACGATACGCTGCACGCAAACATCCTCTTGCGGCGCAGGGGTTTGGGGCGCAATGATTTCCATCTGAAACTCTTGGGGTGAATACCTGACGCTGACCGGAGGCGCAAAACGTCTGCGGCCGGTAAAAAACGGTATCAGGCAAGAGAAACCGGCGGCGCACGGCTTCGGGCAGAGAGAATCTGCCGGAGAATGTCAAAGGATTCCGGCAGCGGAACGAATTTGCCGGCGGCGTTTAACGTCCAAGCCGGAACCTCCGGCAGAGCATGGCTTTGGCAGAGCGATACAAATTCACAGACGGGACAGTTTTCACCGGAAGCGGATTGGACAGCCGGAAGACCGGAAGGACTGCCGCCGGTATTTCCGTCTGTATAAGCGTTATGCGGATGTCCGCAGCCCGTTCCGGTCAGGTCAGAGCCGGTTTGAACAGAGGAACAGCAATGATAACAGCCGAAACCCGGCAGCAGGTGCAAGCCCTCGCTCAACAGCATCGCCGGAGCGAATGTTGTTAAAAGCAGGTATGCCGTAATTTGCCTGATGCTTCGTGCCATATTTCGGACTGTCCGGGAATCCACCCTGTTCTTCGGTGATTGTACCGCTTTTTCCGGCAACGGCAAGGGGGGACTTCCCCTTTGCCTCGCCGCAAAATATACTGATACCGGTTTATAAAAAAGTACCGGATTTTTCCTCCGGCAGAAAGCCGGAATTTCTCCTGATGATCATTTTTGCAGCCATTCCGTTGGTGATTGTTTTTTCGCTTTGTTACGCCGCCACCCGGCATGAAGATTGGCACTCGATTCTCCGCTGTGCGGTGCAGTTCGGCGGCTGGCTTTCTCTGGCAATGGTCATTGCCGTCGGTGTGATGGCGGCGGCGGATGCTTATCTGCACTGATTCTGCTTCTGCACCGGCTTGCCGTCCGCTGTTTTCCGGTGTTTTTACCGGTGCAGAGATACCGGACACCGTTGCCGATGCGCTGCTCTGCTTTACAAACGCAGAGCCGAAAGATCGTCCGACTTACCCGGCAAGGACTCGAACCTTGGACGAGGGAACCAAAATCCCTTGTGTTACCAATTACACCACCGGGTAATCCTAGCGGAATTTTACACGGTTTTCCGTTTCCGTCAAGTACGGGAGAAACGGTCAGTCCCGGCGTTGCGGTTTTGGTTCGGCAAGCCGCCGCTTGTGTTTTTGGGAAACCGCCAGCACCGGACCGCTGCCGGTTTTCATACGCTGCAATTCTCTGATGAAATCATCGGCATCCCGGAAATGCCGGTAGACGCTTGCAAACCGGACGTATGCAACCTGATCCAGTTCCGCCAGATAATGAATCACCTGTTCTCCGATAAAGCGGCTTTCGACTTCGGTTTCAAAGGCGGAATCAATATCTCTTTCGACTTGTGCAATGACGGTGGAAATTTGTGCATCGTTGATTTGCCGTTTCCAGCAAGCCCGTTCCAGTCCGCGGCGGATTTTTTCCCGGTCGAAGGGAACTCTTGAACCGTCCCGTTTGATGACCCGGATTTGGGGAGATTCGATTCGTTCATAGGTTGTAAAACGTCTTCCGCAGCCGCAGCAAGTCCTTCGCCGGCGTACCGCAAACCCGTCTGTGCTGACCCGTGTATCGCCGACTTTATCGTTATCCTGATGACAAAAAGGGCATCGCATATCCGTTCCCCGTCAAACCACATTCGTTATTGATTGTCTGCGATGCCCTGCCGTTTGTCAAGCGGCACACCGCCCGCCCTATTTTCCGGTCTTGACCGTAATAACGGCGCAGCAAACGCCGTTAAGTTCAGTAAATCAGGATAAGCCGAATGTTCATCATTATGTTAAAAAGAATTGATTACCGTGTACGGTTTAATTCCTTCTTTTTTAATTATCAATTCTCCATTGTCAATTATCAATTATTGATTTTAACTCCCCATGCGTATTCGCACGGGCGGTTTTCCGCTTTCTGCAAATACTCCGGTATCGTAATTTTTACGCCGTTATCGGTCGCCGACCATTCCAGCGGTTTATCACTGCCGAACAAGCGAATCTCGCTTCCCTCTTGCGGCACGACCGAATCAATTACCCATTCGCCGACAGGGAATTTTTCCGTAAACGCAAAAACCGTCTTGCTGTCTTTGCTCCGCGTGAACTTCACCCCGCCGCTTTGCCAAACCTTGCGCCCGCGCGTTTCATAAATCCCTTCGCCGTTCACTTTTAACCACCGCCCGACTGCTTCAAGTTGCTCGACCGCCTTCGGGTGAAATTCGCCGAACTCGTCTGGACTAACGCTGACCATAAAACTGCCCCCTTTCGCCGCACAGTCAATCAGGTTGGAAATCACCCACTTTGCCCCCTTGTAATGTTCCGCCTTCGGGTCGTATGCAAAAATCTTTGCCAAGAGACAAATGCTCATCCACGGCATACCGGATGACCCCGCATCTTTCGGTACAAACGCTTCCGGCTGATAATAATCACCGTAGTT
>JAIRPZ010000203.1 GCA_031256755.1 Planctomycetaceae bacterium | reverse complement strand
GAATTCGACCACGGCATCGGCAAGCGGTGCCGCTAAAGCCGATGCCGATGCGGTTATTGGCACCTTGCGATTCTTGGGTAACGATGTACGGAGCGGCAACGGACATTGCCATAACGGCGGCGGTTTGTAAAAATTGACGGCGTGTTTTTTTGTTCATAAGTGTTCCTCCAAAATGATGGGTTGCGTAACAGGTTTTGTCCCGAAACAACGGGACAATTATACAGCATTTCCGCAACCCATGCAAGCCCTTTTCGGGAAATAACGCGCAGCCGAAATATGGTATAATACCGCACTGAACGTTTCCGTTTTTATCGCTTTTTTTCGTTCCTTGCCGCTTCGTTTATTTATTTCCTGTACATTAGGATTCCAGACCTTTCTTTCCTCGCTGATGTTAGGATTGGGGCAGGAAGACGCAATGCTGCCGATTTTCATGGGAACGGCGGCGGTTGTGAGTTTCGTCCTGACCGACTACCGCCGCATGATTCAACTCGGCGACGGGACAATGAACATGGCAATGCTTGTTATTGTTTTTTGTACTCTCGGCGAAGTGCTGCATCACCGCGGCGAAGACCTCGCATGGTCAATTGCAAGAGTGCTTGTTTTCGTGGAAGCCGTCCTGTTGTTCCGTGAGAAAGAATCGTATCTTTGCTGGCAGATATTGCTGATTTCGATGCTGCAAACGGTCGTTGCCTCCGTGTTTCAGCAGAGCATCGTTTTCGGTCTCTTATTGCTGATTTACGTTTTCACCGGATTTTGCGCTTTTATTCTGATTTTCTTACAGCAGGAACACCGCTATTTCCGGCAGCATTCGTTTGTCCGATCCGTTGCGGAAACATTCAAAGCCGGAATTGCAGAACGGATTGCGGAACGGCAGGATAAATGGAAAATCGTCCGAACCGCTTTCGCGGCACTGTTTATAAAACCGTTGTTTTCCGTTATCGTCAGCAGCAGACGCAAAGAAAACAGTCAACCGGATCTTCAGCAAAGAAAATCAAAAGAAATTTTACATTCTCTTTTTCTCATTTTTCCGACTGAAGAGGACTTGGCAAAAAGCAAACATTGGGAAAATGCCGAAGTCTTACCGGAAGAAATCCGCCGGGAAAATGCCGCTCCGGTTTCCCGCCGTTTTCCTTTGCTTGCTGCCGTTCCAAGTTTTTCCGCCGGCACTCGCAATCCGCATCCATGGACAGGAAATTGGCGTGAATTGCTCCTTCATATTGCCGCCGGAACTTGTTTTGCTTTTTTCATTGCCGGAATTCTGTTCTGCCTTGTTCCCCGAATCGGCAGAATTGATTTTTATGAGTTTTCGCTCAAATCCGGTTTTGAACATTGGCGAAAACCGACGAACAGACCGATCAGTGTCGGTACGGTGGGATTCCGCGAAGAAATCCGGCTCGGTTCACTCGGCAGCGTCATTCCGCATCATCGGGAAGTGATGAACGTGGCATTCTTTCACCGCGAGGATCATCGGATTGCCGCCGGCAAAGACGATGCCGAACCGTACCGTGCAATCGTCGGGCAATCGCTCTATTTTCGCGGCATTCCGCTTGATACTTATGCCGGAGGAAAGTGGACGAATCGTCCGCCGTCCGCGCCTTCGGGAAATGCTTTTTTGCGGGACTTTTCTGATCATTCCAGTTTTCGGCTTTTCGATGCACTGGCGTTTCCGTTGACATCTCCGTCTGTTGATGTCCTGCGTATGGGCGGATTTCTTTCTAACCGGCATAATGCGTCCGATATTCAATTTGCAAAAAATATGGATGCGGTGATGCTGCAAATGACGGTTCAGCCGCTCGATACGCCGGTCTTTTTTGCACCGTATCCTTTTTGGGTCCTGCGGGAAGAAAATGAAATCCTATTAAAAAGGAACGCCGGCGGATATCTGGAAGAAATCCAGCCCCGCCGTTTTGAAGGGAAAAAAACAATTGTCTGCACCGCATTCAAACACGGAACGCAAATTGATTTTGTCCCGTGTCAGGAACGTTTGATGCAAAGCGAGTTGCTGCAAATCCCGGAAAAAGGTCTTAACACATTAAAAAAACTTGCTGCCGGCTGGGATGCGGAATCCCGTTTGCCGAAAAGCGACATTACCGGCAGAGCAAGATTTATGGAACAGAAATTCCTTCAATCGGATCAATTTTCGTATCAATTAGGCGGCATTGTCCGCGATTATGATCGTGATCCGCTGGAAGATTTTATTGCTTACAATCCGAAAGGGCATTGTGAATACTTTGCCGGTGCGTTAGCGTTGATGCTGCGCAGTGTCGGAATCGGAACAAGAGTGGTCATCGGCTTCAAAACGGATATTACCGGTACCGATGCGGTTTGTACCGTTCGGCAATCGGACGCACACGCTTGGGTCGAAGTTTATGTTCCGCCGCAAAATCTGCCGGAACAAACCGGCGGACAATTCGGTCAGTGGTGGAAATACGGCGGGTTGCTGCGGCTTGATCCGACACCGCCGCCGAAAGAGACATCGCTTTTCGCTGATTTGTCGACCGGCTGGGAGAATTGGATGTTCAATATTCAAGCATTTTGGAATGATTTTGTGCTGAATATGAATTCCGTCAAACAGATGAACCGCATCTATACACCGATTCTGCATGCATGGCAATTTACTGCGGACAGGATATTTAACGGCGAATTCTGGAAGATTTTTTTGACCGGTATGGTACAGTATTACCGGCAATTATTTTCTAATTTCCCGCAGCATCAATGGGGCTGGACGGATGCGGTCTATCTTTTCCTGCCGATCTTTATTTTCATCGCAGCCGGCTGGCTCGGATGGCGGCTGCTTTCCCGTTTATTGTTGCAAAAACGTATGTCCGATCAACGCCGGCGTTATAAAATTACGGTCGAATTTTATTCACGTATGGAAAATATATTGGCAAAGATCGGGCAAACGCGGAATCTGCCGTTAACGCCGAAGGAATTTGCAGCGGCTTCTCCTTTTCCGCTCTTGACGTTTCCGATAGTGAAGATGTTTTATCAGGTTCAATTCGGACGGAAAGAAATCTCGGACAACGATAGGTTGTATGTACAAAAGTTACTAAAAAAATTGGAAGAAGCGGTCACCGAATATGACCGCACTCCCGGCAGACATTAAGAGCATTTCTGCCTTCGTCTGCAAATACAATGGCGGGAGCCGCTGTTTCCCGCCATTGGCAAAACCGGCTTAACTGTGTTCGATGCCGCCGCACTTCGGACAATCTATGGCTATACTCTTGATCCATAAAAAAGACTCCATAAAATAAATATCCTCATGAATCAATCAATAATGTCAAGAGCAAGTTGGCGACACAGGATTATGAACGTAATGATACAGGAGACGGCACAGGAGTTGGATATTATTGAAAACGCATTGATTCTCGGTATTCGGGAATATATGGCGAAGTGCGGATTTGTCCGGTGTCATCTCGGACTTTCCGGCGGGATTGATTCCGCCCTTGTGGTGTATCTTGCGGTCAAAGCCGCCGGCAAAGAAAATGTTGCCGCTTTCAGTATGCCTTCCCGGTTTTCTTCACAGGGATCAAAAGAGGATGCGGCTCGGCTTGCGGAAAATCTCGGCTGCCGGTATGAAACTTTACCGATTGAACCGGTCTATGCAAGTTTGATGCAAACACTCGCTCCGCTTTTTGAAGGCACGCCTTTCGGAGTTGCCGAAGAAAACATACAGGCGCGTATCCGCGGCACATTGTTAATGGCTTATTCCAATAAGTTTCATTCCATGCTGCTTGCCACCGGCAACAAAAGCGAATTAGCAATGGGATACTGCACCCTTTACGGCGATATGAACGGAGCATTAGCCCCCATCGGCGATCTTTTCAAAACAGAAGTCTTTGCCTTGTGCCGGCGCATCAATGAGCGGAACGGTAATATCATTCCTGAAGCGGTACTGACCAAACCGCCGTCGGCTGAATTGCGTCCGAATCAGACCGATCAAGATTCTCTGCCGCCGTATGAGTTGCTGGATGCCGTCCTGAAACGTTATCTTTTTGAAAACGAATCGGCCGACGAAATTGCGGTCAATCTCGGTGTTGACCGGGAACTGTCGGGCAGCATTGTCCGCAGTGTTGCGCTGGCGGAATTCAAACGGCGGCAGGCACCGCCGGTTCTCAAAGTGTCTCCCCGCGCCTTCGGGATGGGAAGAAGAATGCCGATTGCACGAAACATTCACGAAAAATAATTGTGCAGCGGACATTTTCCGCTTGCCGCGATCGCAAGAATTCATTACACTCTGCATCGTTGCCGCTTTTTTTAGAAAAATTATCAAAACGTCCCATTATGAAAGAAGAATTGCTCGATTTTTTGCACTGCTTAATCAACGCCCAAAACTCTATGCTTTCTGTTTTGCAAAAGAAACAGGACATTCTTGTCCGTCCGCAAAAGGATGTTCTGGAAACAATAACGGCGGAGGAGACCGCATCTGTAGAAGCCATGCGGCAAATTCTCGATAAAAGAGAGCGTATTTTAGAGTCCGCCCGCTTGCAAAACATCGGCGGCAGCACGATTGAATCGCTTTGCGGACATTTTTTCTCCCGTAATTTTGAGGTACAAAAAATGCTGGAAGAAGCAAAGCACCGGACGCAGGAAATCCGTTTTCTTGCTTATTCCAACTGGACAATGTCGCGGAAATCGATCATGCATTTGACAAAAATTCTTGAAATGATTGAGACCAACGGGCAGGGAAAAACGACCTATCAACCCGGCGACACCCCGCACCGCAGTATGCTCGACCGCGTTGCCTAGTGCGATAGGGTTTATTCGCTGCCTTGACATCGATAAGAACAGGACATCCTAAAATTCGTTTTCCTGCTGTTGACAATCCTCCGGTTTCGATGTATACTAGACATAAATACGTCACGTCGGCGTAGTTATTTTTTTACCCCTATGAAAAGGAGAAATACAATGCATACGAAAATTTTGACACCGGTTCACGAAATGACCGGCTGTACAGTCCAAAGCGGGAAACAAACGTTTCCCGCTTCCACCGCCGGTTTCATTACCGGAATCACCGGCAAAACCCTTACAAACGCTCCCATGCATAGTAAAATAGGCAAAAAAACGGGGGGGGGGACAATCTGATCTCGCCGGGCATCAGACCGTAGACGGTAATCCTTCTGCTGCCGTCTGCCATCCGCAATCTGCCGTCTATTTTGCGGCGTTCACTCTTATCGAACTCCTCGTCGTGATCGCCATCATCGGCATGCTCATTGCGTTACTCTTGCCCGCAATCCAAGCCGCACGCGAGGCAGCCCGCCGGATGCAGTGCGGCAACAACCAAAAGCAGGTCGTTCTGGCAATGCACAATCACCACGACGCACAGCAGCAATTTCCGACCGGTGCCGACGGTGATGTGTGGACGACTTGGGCAGTTTATATTTTTCCTTTTCTCGAACAGCAGACGATCTACAATGCGTATGATCCAACGAAAAATTACCAGACCGCTCCGAATTCGACCGTACTGAAAGACCTGCGGATTGCCACCTACACATGTCCGTCTGACGAAAATCAAACATCATCACTTCTTACTCTCGGCTACCAGCATCACAACTATCTTATCTGCGTAGGCAACACCGGACTGTACTTCAAAGACCTCGCTACTGCTTATTATATCCAAACTACTCCGGCGAATATATTCGGGAAAGCCATTTGGGGCAGCGGCGCGCATATGGTACAGAAAGGCAGCGGCTGGGTGGTTAGCGACGAACATTATATAAATGGACGAGATGCCCTTCCATCACAAAACTTTTCCTATATTACGGACGGGACATCGAACACGATGGCACTTTCCGAATCGGTGCAGGGCAGATGGACTGTCCCTAACGGCAACAATGACCTTCGCGGACTGGTATGGTGGGCAAATGCCTGCTATTTTTCTGCCTACCTTAGTCCCAATACTGCCGCGATGGACGAGGGAACTTCCCTCGACACAAACACTCTGCATGACAAAGCCCGGCACGGTACACGAAAATCTACGTTAATCGGAGTTCGGGAAGACGGCGTAAAAGTAACAACGAACAATTATCAAGTTGTTGCCAAAGCGGCACGAAGTTTTCATAACGGCGGAGTCAATGCGGCGTATGCGGACGGCTCGGTGCATTTCACCAGCAACAGCATTGCGATTGATGTTTGGCGTGCCGCAAGCACGGCCCAAGGCGGAGAAAGCGTGTCGCCGTGATAAATTAGTTTGCAGACAGCATTGATAATTTCCTTTAGACGGCAGACGGCAGCAAGAGAGAATCTTTTCTGCTGCGGTCTGCAATCTGCTGTCTGCAAACTAATTCTCCATTATCAATTCAAAGAACAACCTTTAACAATCACACACAAACATGAGATCATTAACAGTCATTACACTCATTATCGTAACAATAACAATCATTTCCGGCTGCGGGAATCCGCAGGGACGGCTTTCCGTAAGCGGTACGGTAACGCTGGACGGCGAACCGATTACAGAAGGAAGCATTTCGTTTGAACCGGTCGGTGAACAAGCGGTTAAGGTTCGGAGCGGTACGATTATTCTCAAAGGCAAATATGAAGTGCCGGGGAAATCGGGTTTAGTGCCGGGTGAATACCTCGCGAGCATTTCGGCACAACAAGCAACCGGCACGAAAATTAAAACCGGCATGGGCGAAGTCGATGAAGTCATTGATTTGATCCCGCCGGCATACGGTTCGGATTCCAAGCAGCGCATTACCGTTACAGAAACCGGAAAACAGACGTTTGACTTTCCGATCAAGACGAAGTAGGCGAGAAATATGAACGGGAAAACGGCAGAAAGAAAAAACGTCCCGCCGTTTTTCGTCCTGCCCCCCATTTCTTCCCGAATTCTGATATAATGATGCCGTTGCCGTCATGCTGAACAGTATGCAATTCTGCCTACAGATTCGGATGGTGCGGCAGAAACCGGACTCCAAACAATAAAATACCCGTATGGCAAAAAGCGTAAATCACGGAAATGTACTGACCGCCGTCATGGAAGATTATCTTGAAGCAATCTATCACATTGTACGGGAAAGGGGCTACGCACGGTCAACGCAAATTTCTTTGCGGCTCGGCGTTCATAAATCAACCGTAACAACCGCTTTGCACTGGCTGCAAACTCACGGATTCATTGACTACGCCCCCTATCGGGACGTAACACTGACTCCCAAAGGCGTGAAAGAAGCGGAAGGTATTGTTAAACGGCACGACATTCTGTTCCGGCTGCTGCATCAACTCCTTCTGGTCGAAGAAAAAGAAGCATCAAAACTTGCCTGCGATATGGAACATGCATTGACACCGGATATTGCCGACCGGTTCATTCCGCTTGTCGAAGCGGCTCTGCAAAAAGCCCTGCGGGATCAAAGTCCCGCAAAAAAACGCTCCGGTGAACACACAAAAGGAAAATGACAAAAATCCTTGATCGGCCGCTGCGGATCGCTTCCGTTCCCTATTGCAACACACTGCCGCTGATTTATTATTTGCCGGAATATCTTCCGAAGGCATCGTTGACAGCGGCATTGCCGTCTGCATTGCGCCGGCAATTTGAAAATGATACCGTCGATCTGGCACTTATGCCGGTTGCGGAATTGCCGTTTCTGCCGCAATGCCGGATCGTCAGTAATTGCTGCATCGCCTGCAACGGAGCCGTCCGCAGCGTTTTGTTATTCAGCAAAAAACCGATTGAACAAATTCAAACGCTTGCTCTTGATACGGCATCCCGAAGCAGTGTGACGCTTTGCGAGTTAATTTTCCGCCATTTTTACCGGAAAGAACCGGTGAAACAGCCGCTGCTGCCGGATCAGAATTTGAATGAATGTTCCGCTGATGCGTTTGTGGTGATCGGCGACCGGGCATTGGCTCATCAGGCATCGGCGGAGTGGTCTTACGGTTGCGATCTCGGCGAATGGTGGAAGGACAAAACAGGATTGCCGATGGTTTTTGCCGCATGGATCGGCACCGAACCGGTTTGCTCATCTGAAAATGTTTCTGAAATGATTGCCGCCTTGGAATCTGCAAGAGACCGCGGTTTGCAAAATTTGGAACCGGTGCTGGACGGGACAATTCGGAACGGCAAAACTCCGCTGCCGCAAAACCGTGAAGCCATGCTTGATTATTACCGCCGGGCGGTTGTTTATACAATGGGCGATGCGGAACGGGAAGGGCTGCGTCTCTATTTTGATCTTGCCGCCCGCTGCGGTCTTCTGCCGGAAACCGTTTATTCCGTCACCGCAAAATAATCGGATTGCATCGCCGCTTGCGGCATCACCCCGAAGCCCGATTCTGCCGGCAGATAACCGCATAAATCTGCTCGAATTCCGTATGGTTTGCAAACGAAATCACCAATTTTCCTTTTCCCTTGTCATTGGTTTGGATTAAATTGATGCTGACACCGCCGAGAGAACGCCGGAATTCTTCTTCCAATTGTTTCACATGTTCGCTCTGTTTGGTTTGCCGCCTGACCGGATGCGGCTGACCGGTTTCGTCCACCACATTCCAATCGTCTCCCGTTCTCGGCAATTTTGCTTCACCGTGTTTCTGCAAGTCGTGTACAAACTGTTCCGTTTCCCGGACACTCCAACCTTCGGCTTGAATTTGGGCGGCAAGGGCGATCTGCTCGAATTCAGGAAGTTTCAGCATTGCACGGGCATGTCCGGGCGAAATTTGTTCCCGGCAAACGGCATCCTGCAAGGTTTGCGGCAATTCCAAAAGGCGGAGCAGATTGCTTACCGTTGACCGGTTAATTTCCAGCCGTTTGGCCAATTCTTCGTGAGTACCTCCGTAGGTTTGAAGGTATGTCGCAAAGGACGCTGCCTTTTCCAGAGCGTTCAAGTCCTTCCGCTGAATGTTTTCGGTCAGGGCGAGTTCTGCCATTTGCCGGTCGTCGGCTTCGTAAATCCGGGCAGGAATCTCGCTCCAGCCGGCACGCAACGCTGCCCGATACCGGCGTTCACCGGCAATGATTTGATAACCGTCCTCTGTTTTCCGCAGCGCAATCGGCGAAAGCAGACCGTGTGTCATGATGCTCTGCGACAACTGTTCGATTTCCGCTTCATCGAAGACCTTCCGCGGCTGAAACGGATTCGGCACGATTTTTGTCATGTCGATTTTGATGTCTGTTTTCTCTGCCGGCAGCGAGCCGTCTGTTGAATTCTCTGCATTGTCCGTACCGGCGGGTCGCAGCCGCAATTCCGGCACGTCATCGCTGCCGCCGAATTGACCGAGTAACGCCCCTAATCCTCTGCCCAACCGTTTTCCTGTTGTCATTATTCTTTCCCTCCAAAAATGGTTTGGGGAGTATCGTGAAAAAAGAGAAACCGGTCAAGGGGAAAATTTTGTCCGGTTAGCCGCTGCTCCCGGAATGATGAAATCTACCGCAGGGATTCAATGTAACGCTGAATGTTCCGGTTTTTCAGAAAGCCGGAATGGACAAAAATACTTTGGACGACATTCAGAAAGTTCATGCGAATAGTACGATACCGATTAAGAAGAAAAAGTATTTTAATCGTGAATTATCGCCGAAGCGTGTCGTGACAGAACACGTTAATACAAAGATAAAAGCGTTTAAGATGATGTCATATCTGTACCGCAACAGACGCAGGATCCATCTGCTGCGGACAACGCTGACAGGCGGTATTATTAACACAGAAACACAAATCTGAGTCACACAACAGGGCATAATGAAATACCGTTTCTTTCCGTGCGGTTGACGCATCGACCGAATTGCTGTATGATAACCGGCATCATTTCTTTTTCTGAAAGAACAATCACCATGAAACGACGTAGTTTTCTCCAAGCAACGGCAACAGCAGCAATCGCTTCGCCCTTCATCATTCCCCGTTCCGTTCTCGGTCAGGACGGAAAGCCCGGTGCCAATGAATCCGTCACCATCGGGCTTATCGGTCTCGGCGGACGCTGCACCGGCATTTATCCCAAAGACATCAAAACCGCCAAAGGAGCAAAAGTCGTTGCCGTCAGCGATATTCTGCAAAACCGCATTGACTCGTTCATCAAACGCGACCCCGATGCCGGTCTGAAAGGATACACCGATTTCCGCAAAATGATTGAAACGGAAAAACTTGATGCCGTGTTCTGCACCACGACAACACACCAGCGGGCTTGGGTTACCGCCCACTCGATGATAATGGGATGCCACACTTATATCGAAAAGCCGATTGTGCTGACGATTGCCGAAGGACGGTATCTCGTTAACCTCGCCCGCAAACATAAAATCGTTACTCAATGCGGTTCGCAGCAGCGCAGTTTGCCGCTGTGCCAATGGGCATGCGAACAAGTTCAGAACGGACGCATCGGCAAAATCAAAGAAGTGATTGCGCCGAATTTTGTCGGTCCGAATCAATGGGACGATGCCGCTCATACGGAAGCGGAAGCATACGTCGGCGGTTTGACGGACGAAACGTGGGATATGTGGCAGAACCAAGCGAAGGCGCGTCCGTTTCACCGCAATTTATTCTACAGTTGGTCGCACTGGCAGGACTATGATGCAGGCGGTCGAAGTTTCGGTGTCAGCGGCTGGGGGACTCATTCCTACGACCAAATCAATATGGCACTCGGACTGGACAATACCGGCCCGACCGAAATTATCCTCGAAGAACCGTGTACCATTCAGGACAGCGGTAAATTCGACAACCGCAAACCGGACGTAGATGAAACCGGTGCGGCTTATTATGCGGGAGCAAAAATCAAGGGTCCCCGCGCTAAAATCACCATGAAAACAAAAGAGGGCATTGCAATCAAACTGCACTTGGACGGCGATTGGGGACCCGGTTTGGGCTGCATTGTGGTCGGCGAAAAGGGAAAGATAGAAATCAACCGGCACAAAATCGCCTCCAATCCGAAAGAAATTGCCGCCGAAGGAATGACGGAACACAAAAACACCCGCGGCGAAACGGTCTATCATGTCGAAAACTTTATCGAGTGCATCAAGAGCGGCAAGAAGTGTACTGCCGACATTGAAATCGGTCAGCGTTCCACATCGTTCTGCGAGTTGGTGAACATTGTC
>JAIRPZ010000198.1 GCA_031256755.1 Planctomycetaceae bacterium | reverse complement strand
TATCGGCAAGCATCCATGTTCGGTGATCTTGATGGCGCGTGAAACAGGTGTGGTACATGCGACACAGAAACCGCTGGCGTTGATGGAATTCCTTGTTAAGTCCTACACAAATGCAGGGGACGTTGTCTGTGACCCGTTCATGGGCAGCGGCAGTACTGGAGTGGCGTGTGTCCATACCGGACGGCGGTTTATCGGTATTGAAAAGACAGCGCGTTATTTTGATATTGCTTGCCGTCGGATAGAAGACGCAGTTGCCGGTAAAGACAACGTTCCGACAGTCAAACCGCCGCGGTCGGCATCTGCAATTGCGCGTCCTTGCCTTTTCGCCGATATGTGCTAATCTGTTGTTATGATTATTTACCTTGCATGTCCGTACAGCCATCCTGAAGTCTTTGTGCGTCATTGTCGCTATATGAAGGCCTGCCGCGCTGCTTCCCTTCTGATGAAGGCGGGTCATACCGTATTTAGTCCGTTGTCACACGGTGTGGCCATTATGAACAACGGTGACCTTGACGAAAAGGATACTGCATGTGCATTTTGGTTAAAACAGGAATTGCCGTTTCTGCGGATGAGCAACTTGTTGATGGTACTGGCAATTGACGGCTGGGAAGAGAGTATCGGTGTGAATGCCGAGATTGATGCGGCCCTTGAATGGCAGATACCGAATGTTCTGATTTCTGAAAAAGAAATTCCGCGATTAGCAACTTATGGACGCAATGCCTGATCGTTTGTCTGAATTTTTGTTATAATAATCCTATGTCTAGTGCCTTACCCGAACTGATGACCGTTAAAGAAGCGGCGGATTATCTGAAAGTCACGCCGCAGTATGTCCGCATCCTTTGTCAGGAAAAAGTTCTTGAGTATATCCGTGTCGGCACGGAGTATCGTATTTTCCGCAACCAACTCTTAAATTCGTTACAAAAAGCCTTCTCCGCAAACACAGAAACGGCAGCAAAATAATTTTTGTTTCGTTTATTGCTTTTTGTTTGTGTTGTTTCTTGTGTCGTTATCAATGCCGGACTTGACGGCTTGTCAACATCGGCAACCTTCTTATGATGACACGTGTAAGTTCGCAGAGGGCGGACACACTCACACAAATAAGAAGAGGTCTTATGTACAAGAGTTTTAAGAACGTTGATGAATTGGCAAATTGGATGCGCGATAACATCAAAACACTCGACAACGGTGAAGTCACTTTGTCGGACTGGTTTGACGACTGGCAAATTGCGGAAAAGTACAAAAAGGATTACGGACTTGCAACGGACTTATTGCATTCCCAGTTGCTCCATCAAAAACGCCCAGATGTCGGCGGCTTCGTCGATCCGCTTGCTGACAGGCTTGCCCGCACCATGTCCCGCCTTCGTCTCAATACGGATATACACCGGATTTTTACCGCCGGTTTTCGCCTGCATCTCCGCCGTAAACTTAAACGAATGCGCCGGCACTACTCGGTCATCGTGATCGGATGTCGTTATCAGCATCGCCGGATAATTCACGCCGGACTTGATATTGTGCAGCGGCGAGTATTTGTACAAATACTTAAACATCTCTTTGCTCTCTTCACTCGTTCCGTAGTCCGTTGCCCACGACCAGCCGATCGTGAATTTATGATACCGCAGCATATCCAGCACACCGACTTGTGCCACCGCCGCTTTGAACAAATCGGGACGCTGCACTGCACTGGCTCCGACCAGCAGTCCGCCGTTAGAACCGCCCTGTATCGCCAGTTTTTCCGGCGAAGTATATTTTTCTTTGATAAGAAATTCCGCCGCTGCCGCAAAATCATCAAATACGTTCTGCTTTTGCCGTTTCGTTCCCGCCTGATGCCATTCTTCGCCGTATTCCCCGCCGCCGCGCAAAACGGCTTGAGCATAAATCCCCCCTTTTTCAAGGAACGGCAGACGGTACGGGTTAAATGATGGCGAAATACTGATATTGAATCCGCCGTAACCGTACAATAATACCGGATTGCTGCCGTCTTTCTTTATTCCTTTTTTGTACGATAAAAAAAGCGGAACCTTTTTACCGGCAGAATTTGTGTACCATATCCGCTCGGTTTCGTAATTTTCTGTTTGGAAATTGACCGCCGCCGGAAACATCGTTTCCCCCGATTTGAATTGACCGGACGCAGCAAGGTCATAAGGAATTTCGCTTCGGTAAATCACGGTCGGATAAAGAAACGATGTGAACGAATAGAAAATTTCGTTATCGCCTTGATTCCCGGAAAAACCGGCTACACCTAACGTCGGCAGCGGAATTCCGGCAAGAACTTTTCCGGCAGTATCGTGGATAAAAACGTTGTGAGCCGCATCTTTTAAATAGACCGCTATAAACTTTCCGCCGATGCATGAAACGCTTTGCAGCAGCGCATCGGACGGCGGAATAATGTCGATCCAATGTTCCGGCTGCGGCTGTGCCGGATTGACCGCAACCAGACGCTTATTGGGTGCTTTGCGGTCAGTCAAAACATAAAACATATTGTTCCGCACCGCAACAACACTGTTGTTCGATTCAAAATTGCCGATAATGGTTTGAAACGTCCCTTCCGTCCGGGATAAATCCAAAAACGAAAGCGTATTGCCGTAAGTCGATTCGCTTTCGGACAAAAAAAGATAACGCTGTTCTTCGTCCATTTCCGCCTGCCGCGTCCGCAGCGGATGGGACTTGTCTTCCCGAATAAGGATGTCCTCTTTTTGTGCTGTTCCGAGTTTGTGCAGAAAAATTTTATGGTTCTCATTCTTTGCGGTCAGCACATCGCCTTCCGGTGCATCATAACAACTGTAATAAAAACTGTCGCCCTTCCAAGCGATATCGGAAAACTTGACACGCTCAATTTTATCGTTCAACATTTTGCCGGCAGCGGTTTCGATGACGTTAATCTCGTTCCAATCCGACCCGCTTCGGGCAAAGGCATACGCCAGATATTTGCCGTCTTTGGAAACTTCAACGTTTTGCAAGGCAACAGTTCCGTCAGCAGACAACTTATTCGGATCAAGCAAAACACGGGCAGCAGCGGATGCTCTATTTCCGCTTCCGCCGGATTGGTAATCATCAATGACGTACAAAACGGATTGATTCTGCAATCCGTCATTTTTGAAATAAAAAAGTTTGCCCGCTTTTTTCCATGGCAAAGTGTATTTCGGATAGTTGACGATTTCGGTCAGACGTTTTTTCAGCATTTCCCGCTGCGGCAAAGCGTCAAGATATTTTCGGGTCAACTGATTTTCGGCATTGATCCAAGCCGTCAGTTCCGGTGTATCGTTGATTTCCATCCACCGGTACGGATCGGCAACAACCGTTCCGAAATAATCGTCTTTTTGATCGGAACGTTTTGCCTGCGGATAAGCAAAATCTGCACCGCAAAGAGACAAATGCAAACACCGCAAGGGCAAAAGCAGAGCGGTCAACATCAAAGAAAACTTCATCAAATTCATCGTCAATTTCTGTTTGTTATTGTTACAAAAACAGCGGATTATCCCGCAGGGGCTTTCCGTATTTTACACCGAAAAAAGGGTGGAAACAATCCCCCTTTCGGTCGGATGACGGTAAAAACCTTCAATTGTCATACCGTATGTTCCGGCAAGTTTCAGGAACTCGCGCTGAACCGATGTCCAGTATTGAGCGTCCCGGATATTTTTTTCAAATGAAGTCCGCAATGCCGGATTGTACTGATGCACCGCGTGCAAAACATTCTGTAAATTGCCGCAGGATAAATTGAGCGTTTCGCCATGAATGGTGCTGACGCTGCCGTTCAGCATACGGAAGATTTCCGGCAGATCGGTAATGCCGGGTAAAATCGGACCGATAAAAGCGAACACGGAAACTCCGGCATTTCGAAGCGTTGTCAACGCTGCCATCCGGCGGTGAATCGGCGGACAATGCGGATCAAAAATCTTTCTTGCCTGCTCGTCATGCCATGCGACGGAAAAACCGACGGAAACGGAAGGAATTTTTTCTAATAAGTCAATGTCGCGTAAAATGAGATCGGACTTTGTCAAGAGAGACACATGAAACGGCTTTTCCGGCAGAGCGGCGATTTGTTCCAGAATGGAACGTGTGAGCCGGTATTTTGATTCGAGCGGTTGATAACAATCGGTAACTGTACCGAACATCAGTGTCGTATTCGGTTTGATTTTGCGGATGTCTGCGGCACATGTTTCGGCGGCGTTGATTTTTATATCGACAAACGTTCCCCAGTCCTCATTGTGATTGGAGAACCGTTTCATAAACCGGGCATAACAATACACACAAGCGTGGGAACAGCCGGTATAAGGATTCACGCAATACTCAATACCCGGCAATTTGCTCTGTGTAATGATATGTTTTGGTGTAATTTCTTTAATCAAAACATTCATCGGTAATTTTATTATATCAGGCGGAGAGTCAAAGTAAAGAGACCGTCCCGCCGGCACCAGCCGCAATACTGCACCGCCGATCAGTTGTGAAAAATCCTATGCCGGTAAGTTCACTATACCATCCAATTTTCGCAGCCATTTGGCAAAACGAATGAAAGCGTCACGAACTTCAGGATGACCGTTGCGACCATGAATCTTAATCCCCGTTTTTTCAACGGTTTTTTAATGTGCTGCAAATCGTTGCACCTATGCTGCACAATGAGATTGTCCGAATCCTTCTTTACTTCGGTCAAACGTTTTCGCGAATCGTATTTCCTTTTCCGCCCCGGCATAACTATCATTCTACAAAGCAACATTTCAGTTTTTCAACGCTCGGTTCAGGATTCGGAGCGTTCTCCAAAACTACAGGACAAGGATACTGTTTTTCAATCAAAAACAATATCAAGAGCATCCATTACACCAAACAAAAAATAGATGTCTGCTGCAATCGGATATTTCGTCATCTTAAATCTATCTAACCAGCGATTTACTTTTACATAGTCTTTCTGATGACGTACCTTTTCTGCTATTATCTGAAGAGATTCTAACTCTTCTTTTGAAATATTTTGAGACAGCCATTCTAACTGTTCTGCAAAACGATAATCTTTATATTTTTGCGAAGGCTCTACCAAGTAGGATAATTCATCAGGAACAATTGTTGTATCAATTTTGTTCATAGTTCTATGGTCAATTAACTGAAAATAAGGTCATTTGTTATTTAGTTTCTCCACAACAGCGTCAGCGGACAAGACCGTCCGCCTGCCAAAGCCGTCATACTTGTACCTTTCCAGAACGTTCCCCATAACACCGCTTATCGCGGCAGCGTTCCAATTCGGTTTTTTCGTTCCCATTCTTATCATTCTACAAAAAACGTTTCAATTTTCAATGCCCGCTTCGGGTTTTGGACATGCCCCAAAACTCATGGACAAGGACACC
>JAIRPZ010000157.1 GCA_031256755.1 Planctomycetaceae bacterium | reverse complement strand
TGCTTAACCCAAGGAGTTTTTTATGTCACGGACGACATTGAACGCTGACTGCGCCGTTTCTGCCCCCAAAACAACAAACCGCCTTAGCATTGACGATGTCATTCATCACTTCGGAGACGAAGAATTGAATGACGTTTTCCGCCCCGATGTTTTCGGTAAATTCAGCACTTCGCTGAACCGGATCACCGATGAAGACGACCACTTTTCGCCCCTTATGTCCGATTCGGACGAAGACGATCCCGATGAAGATGAAGATGATTTCGGCATTGAGCGGGGAAATGACCGGATAACCGGAAATGCTGCGGATCGCTCCGTTTCCCGCCCGCGGGATGTTTCCGTTACCGTGATCGAAAACGGCAGTGACGACGATCCCGAAGACGAACAGGAAGCCATCGCCCAACTGACTGCCGAACCGGAACGTTGGAACAGCGATCCGATCCGTCTCTATCTTTCACAAATGGCGAATATTCCGCTTCTAACCAAAGAAGAAGAAGTTATTTATTCCAAGCGGATTGAAAAAGCACGCCGTGCTTTTCGACGGGCCGTTCTGGGTTCGCCTTTCGGTCTGCATAATGCGTTTCAAACCCTGACCAAGGTTTTTCACGGTCACCTTGCTTTTGAGCGGACGATCAGTGAAAAACTCTCCAAAACGCTGATCCTCCATCAAATTCCGCAGCATCTTCGGACGCTTGCACCGATGCTGAATTCCACAACGGCGGACTTCAACCTGATTGTACGGAAAAGTACGAAAAAGAAAATGAAGACGGAGATCATCCGCCGGCGAAAAGCCCGTCAAAAAAGGGCGTTGCTGCTCGTTGAGGAAATGAATTTGCGCAACCGCCGTGTTCACGGAATCAAAAAGCAACTTGAAACGGTATCTGCCCGAATGGACGAAATCCAAAAGATGCTTACGGCAAACCGAAGCCGTCATGCGGCGAGATTGACGGTCGAATCGGAACGGAAAGCACTGCTGACAAAGGAGTTGCGCCGCCTTATCCGCACGGTTCAGGAAAGTCCCCGCATGCTGCGGCAGCGGTGTGAAAAAATGCAGAAAGCCCTTCGGGAGTACGAAGAAGCAAAAAGTGCCATGTGCCGGAGCAATCTCCGTCTCGTAGTTTCTGTGGCGAAAAAGTATCGGAACCGGGGGATCGGTTTTCCTGATTTGATTCAGGAAGGGAACACCGGTTTGATGCGGGCAGTGGATAAATTTGAATACCGGAAAGGGTTCAAATTTTCCACGTATGCTACGTGGTGGATTCGTCAGGCAATTACGAAAGCGATAGCGGAACAATCCCGAACGATTCGGATTCCGATCCATATGATTGATTCTCTGTCGCGAATTCGGAATACGGTGCGGAAGATTTATCAGGAGACGGGTCGGCAGCCGAGTTTGCCGGAGGTTGCGGCGGCGGCGGAAATGACGCTGGATGAAGTCCGCCGGACGTTGTTGATGGGATCGCAGCCGGTCAGTTTGGAACAGCCGCTCGGCGATATGCGGGATGACGGCTGTTTCGGCGAATTGGTGGCGGATACTTCGACAGAAAGACCGGAACGTTCGGCTTCCAACGATATGCTGAAAAAGGAAATCAGCAAACTTCTCCGGGTGTTGACTTACCGGGAGCGGGAAATTGTGAAACTCCGCTACGGTTTGGAAAACGGTTATTCGTACACACTGGAAGAGGTGGGGCGGATTTTTCAGGTTACGCGGGAGCGTGTCCGGCAGATTGAGCAGGAGGCGGTGAAAAAATTGCAGCAGCCGGGACGCTGCAAACATTTGGCGGGCTTCTTGCAATCGGCGAATGAAGATTGAAGTGTGAACATTGAGGCGGCTGCCGTACCGTCAAACCGGCGGGAATTTTTTTCTCTCCCGCCGGTGTCTCATTTTGATTTCTGACGAGATACAAGGATTTTCAGGATTGAACATAGAAGGAGTGTCATGAAAAGCACCGGCATGACTTGCCGCACATCAATAAAACGGATAGAATGTTTTGAACTTGCAGCCAAGTAATGCCCCGATTTATGAAACGCATCCTATTTTCATTCCTTATTCTGTTTTCTGCATCTGTAAACGCTCAAACCGGCTTTACCGTTGTCAAAGACGCAAAGCCGAAGGCATACAGCCGGATGATTTTCGGTCAGTTCATCGAACACTTTCACCGGCAAATTTACGGCGGCATCTTCGAACCCGCCTCCCCGCTCGCCGATAAAGACGGTTTCCGTACCGATGTCATCAATGCCTTAAAAGAACTGAAAATCCCGATTGTCCGGTGGCCCGGCGGCTGTTTTGTTTCCTCCTATCATTGGCTTGACGGAGTCGGACAAAACCGGCAGCCCGCTTTCGATAAGGCATGGGGAGTCGAAGACCCGAATACCTTCGGTACCGCCGAATTCGTAAAATGGTGCCGGCTCATCGGTGCCGAACCGTACATCTGCACCAATGCCGGAACCGGTACGCCGGAAGAAATGAGCGATTGGGTTGAATACTGCAATCTGAACATCGGCAAATACGGCCGGCTCCGCAAAGCACACGGTTTTGATGAACCGTTCAATGTCAAGTATTGGAGTATCGGCAACGAAAACTGGGGAGCGTTTGAAATCGGTGCCAAGTCGCCTGCCGAATGGGCTCCGCTGGTCAAAGAGTCGGCAAAGATGATGCGGGCAGCCGACCCGAATGTGATTTTACTGGCAGCCGCAACCGAACAAGAAACGTGGACTCTTCCGCTGTTGCAGCATGCCGGTGCATGGCTGAATTACATTTGTCTTCACGGCTACTACGGCGGTCAAAGGTCTTCGTATAACGACCTTATTGCACGGACAGAAGACCCGGAACGGTCAATTGCGGCAACTGTTGCGGTTCTTGAAAAAGCAAAACTGCGGGGAAAAGTCAAAATTGCCTTTGACGAATGGAATCCGCGCGGCTGGCATCATCCGAATTTTCCGGGCGGTTCGCGTCCTGACGGCGGCGGTCCAAACCGGGAAGCCCTCATCAAAGACCGGGAGAAAGCCGACATCAATGCCGTTTATACTATGGCGGACGCGGTGTTTACGGCATGTTTTCTGAACACGTGTCTGCGAAATTGCGAAGATGTTCCGATAGCGGGTTTTTCGCCGGTCGTCAACACCCGCGGCGCGCTCTTTGTCCATCCGAAAGGAATCGTGAAACGGACAACATTTCACGTGTTATCGATGTATGCCAATCTGCTGGAGAAAAACGTCTTGCCAGTTAAAATCCATTCGGAAAGAATCGGCAACGTTGCGGTGATGGATGCGGTCTTGACATGCAATGATGAACGGTCGAAGTTTGTTGTTGCGGCGGTGAACAAATCGCCGGACAAAGCGGTGCCGCTGACGATGGACTTTGCTGCGCTGACCGGCTCGGTGCCGGAGAATGTCCAAGCGGTGATATTGAGCAGTGCATCGGAAAACGATTTCAATGACATCGGAGCGGAGAACCGTGTTCAGCCGGTTGAAAAAACACTTCCGGTTAAAGACGGAACTGTCGAAATTCCGCCGCACAGCGTTGCGGTGATCAAGGCGGCGAAATGAAAAAGAACCGCCCCGTTCTTTACGGACACGCGCCGGACGGTGATAATTTTCCATTATGAACATTGACCAGCGGAAAATTTTAGTCCGGTTGCTTGCCGCTCCTTGCCGGACGGGCGGTATTTTTGTCATAAAGAATCATGTCATATCACGCTGTACCGGTGAAAACGGGACCGCTGCCGCTTGCCCTTGCTGTTGCGGGGACGGAAACGCAAGGCGCAGAGCGTTCTCTGTGAGGCGCAGAGGGGTCTCTGTAAGGCGGAAAACTGCGTACAACTATGCCGGATTGGGAACGTACGAAAAGCCCGGGCTGCCGGCAGGGGCTTCCGTTTTATTCTTACAACTGGTAAAATCGGACGCGGTAATTCCGTTTTTACTGATGATACACAGCGGCAATGAATAATACCGGCGAAACAACTCCGCGTTTGACTGAATTCTATCTCGAATACCGCAAACAGCACCATGATATACGGTGTCTCCTTGAAAAAACGTCGCAATACTACAGCGAATCCGCCCTGATCCGGCTGACACGGGCAAAATGTGCGGATACCCGCCGCGCCGCCGCCCTGCTGCTCGGTTTTCTCGGAACATACGAATCCAACGAACCGCTGGGACTGCTGCTGAAAGATTCCGACCGTTCCGTGCGTCTCCTTGCCGAAAACAGTTTGAAATCCGTTTGGACACGCGACGGTTCAGAAGAACACCGCCGCGAACTTCACGCCGTGATGCGGCATATTGCCGGACAAGATTACGGCGAAGCCGTGCGGCGGGCAAATATCCTGCTTGACGATTATCCGCTTTTTGCAGAAGCCGTGAATCAGCGGGCTATCGCCCTGTTTGCGTTGAAAAATTTCCGCGACGCGATTGATGACGGTCAGTTCGTTTTGGAATTAAATCCGTATCATTTCGGCGCAGCGGTGGGAACCGGACACGCTTACTGGCAACTCGGCGATAAAATGCCGGCAGTCGAAAGTTTTCAGCGTGCCTTGTTTATCAACCCGA
Organism: Planctomycetaceae bacterium; assembly: GCA_031256755.1. Lineage (GTDB taxonomy): Bacteria > Planctomycetota > Planctomycetia > Pirellulales > Thermoguttaceae > WRKP01. The sequence goes on along the minus strand of JAIRPZ010000157.1, from coordinate 2,568 downwards.
ATCTGGACGGCATCCGCCGTCATTTAGAATGTCTGACAGGAACACGGACAAGATAGTTGTGCATCTCTTTCAGGTTTCCTTTCTCTCCGCCTATTGCACACCAGCGGCAAATCAGTCATAATAGACAGCGGCGTTTCTTTTTCGGGAACACCGCACAAACATAAGGTATCTGCATTTTTTCCTAATCCTGCTATGAAACAAACAACACGCTGTCTCTTTAACCGATCCGTTTTGCAAACCGCTGCCGCCGCCGGTGCATTTTTTTTCATGTCCGGCATTTTTGCCGCCGTTTTTGCTCAACCGCTTCGAGGAACCCGAAATATGTCCGTAACAAAATCAGAGTTTGGTAAAACCGCCGGCGGTCAAACCGTTGATAAATATACGCTCAACAACGGCAAAGGCATTTCCGTTGAAGTGCTGTCGCTCGGCGGCATCATTTACTCTTTTAACGTTCCTGATAAAACCGGCAAGACCGCCAATATTTCCGCCAATTTGGAAACCGTTGCCGAATACGAAAAGTACCGCCCTTTTTTCGGAGCGTTGATCGGACGGTACGGCAACCGGATTGCGAAAGGTCAATTCACGCTGGACGGCAAGGAATACACGCTGCCGATCAACAACGGACCGAATGCACTGCATGGCGGAATCAAGGGCTTCGATACAGTCGTTTGGAATGTTAAACCGTTCAAAAAACGGGGTGCTGTCGGACTGACACTGACATACTCCGCCAAAGACGGTGAAGAAGGATACCCCGGTCAACTTGATGTTACCGTGGTTTATCAACTTGATGCACAAAACCGGTGGACAATGGATTACACTGCCAAAACCGATAAAACAACGGTTCTCAATTTAACGAATCACACGTTCTGGAATTTGGCGGGTTTTCCGAACCGCCATTACGACCACATTTTACGGCTGAATGCGGATCAGTACCTGCCGACAGACAACACGCTGATTCCGACCGGTCATTTGGAACCGGTTGCCGGTACACCGCTGGATTTCTGCCAGCCGCACAAAATCGGCGAGCGGATCAGCGAAATCAAAGGAGATCACTTTTCCGGCGGCTACGATCATTGCTGGGTGCTGAACCAGAAACGTCCGGGGCAAATGACGCTTTGTGCCGAAGTGTATGAACCGAAAAGCGGACGAATGATGACGATTGCAACTACCGAACCGGGAGTGCAGTTTTATTCCGGCAATTTTCTTGACGGTTCAACAAAAGCATTTGGTCATTCCTACGATAAGCACGGCGCGTTTTGTTTGGAAACGCAGCATTTTCCGAATTCGCCGAACCAGCCGGAATTTCCAAGTACGGTCTTAAAGCCGGGCGAAACATTCCGCAGCACCACGATTCACACCTTCCGTGTGAAATAGAAACAACGGTGCCGTTTTTATGATAGAATGGGCGGATTGTCATGTTTTTGATTCCGTTTTCCGAATTCCCGTTCCTGAATTTGTATAGACGGAAACTGATAACAATGGAAAAGCCCGCCTATCTCGTTTTCGATATTGAAAGTGCTGCCGATCCTGAATTGATTTCCAAAGTGCATTTCGGCGGCAAAGTCCCGCCGGAAGAATCGGTCCGAAAATACCGCGATGCACTGCTGGCACAGAACAATTCCGATTTCATTCCTTACACATTTCAGTATCCGGTTTGCGTTGTCATCGGCAAAGTTGCCAAAGATTTTTCGCTGATGGATATTGTCGTTCTCGATGAGCCGCAATGCCGTCCGCACGAAATCTGCAAAATCTTTTGGAATTGTCTGCTGAAACATTATGAAACCGGACCGATTCCTGTGCTGGTCAGTTTTAACGGACGAGGGTTTGATATACCTATGCTGGAATTATCGGCATTCCGTTACGGTATTCCGATTCCGAAATGGTTCACTTCCGGTCTGAAATCACCCCGCTACCGGTACAACACGGATTCGCATCTTGATCTTTGCGAAGTTTTAACGAACAGCGGGGCAAGCCGGTTCAACGGCGGTCTCAATCTTGCGGCATCCTTGCTCGGTAAGCCCGGCAAAATGGATACGCAGGGTTTTATGGTTCAAGACATGTATGAAGCCGGAAAACTCGTTGAAATCAACGATTACTGCCGGTGCGATGTGCTGGACACCTATTTCGTTTTTCTACGGGTCATGCTTTTAAGCGGGAAATTAACGTTGCAGGAAGAGCAGAATTTAGTCAGACAGACGAAAGACAAACTCATGCAGCAATCGGAAAAGATTGCCGTTTATAAGCAATACCTTGATAATTGGGGGGACTGGAAAAATCCGTGGGATGAAAACGCAGCACTGTAAGAATTGCGAACTATTTGCTATTAACAAATTTCCGATATTCTGTACCATAAGAAAGATTTGACAGAGAGGTTTCCCTGCCGAATAAAAATAGCAATTCTGCCCCCTTGAAAGAAATAATTAGACCTGTTGCGCGTTTCAAATTTGTGTTTCGGCGTTTAGCGTTTATAATACCGCATATCAGCGTTGTCCGCAACAGATGTTTCCTGCGTCTGTTGCGGTACGGATGCGTCATCATCTTAAAGTTTTTATCTTTGCATTAACGAGT
>JAIRPZ010000263.1 GCA_031256755.1 Planctomycetaceae bacterium | reverse complement strand
AAAACGCTCGCCAAATGTAATACTCCGCAACGGACTGGATCCGCATGCGGTAAAGGCAGCGGCGAAAACGAAAAATCCGCACACAAGGTTTCTTGTCATTGTGTTTTTCATGATTGTTTTTCCTTTCACAAAAAGTTAATAGGGGAATGAGGGGATAAACTTTACCGTTCTTCCGTATCTTGACGTATGCCCGCAAAAGATCACCGCAGGATGACCGTTTCCGTCATCCATTATAGGTTGCAAAAATAAAAACCGCAACCCGTAAAATTCCAAAAAAAGGAAATAATGGTACGCGCCGGCAATATACACAGGATTTGCCGGTTTTAACGGAAAAAGCCGTCGTCATACCGTTCCCTGATGCTCCGCAAAGGCATCATCAGGAGAAGACCATTTTCTTTGCTTCTTCGAAATTGGTGACAAGTCCGTCCAGTTGGGCTTCGTACACACGGCGCAGGATTTTTCCCATTTCCCGCCCCGGCGGAATACCGAGCGCAATCAAATCCCGCCCCTGCAAAACCGGCTTCGGCTTGCTCTCCCGGACATTTAATCCGGCAGCCGTTTCTTCCCACATCACCGCTTTATAATTCCGCACACCGGGACCGCAGCCGCCGGCATCGGCCTGACAAACAGCCGACCACATGCGGATATTCGACGGCTCCAGACGCACCGCCAGCCGCCGAACCGCCGCCGCTCCCGGTCTTTCACCGTCCGGCACACACATGTGCGTCTGATGTTCGCCGACCAATACCGGCACATGTTCCAGATAACGGTTCGGCGCACCAAGCCGCTGCAAAAACGAGCGGGCAAGCGGAACGCCGACAGCCGGATGATTCGGCGCCGACCAGTATCCTCTGTCATTCAATACGGTCGCTGCCGGTTTGCCGAAGTCATGACACAAGGCGGCGAAAAGCAAAATTCCCCGTTCCATACTGCTGAACCGGGCAGCATCGGCAATTTTTACAGCCGCATCACACGTCAGTTTTGTATGCGTAAAAACATCGCCTTCAGGATGATAAATCTGATGCTGCGGCACGCCGGGCAGTGCCGCAATTTCGGGAAAACAGGCGATCCAGCCGGTTTCTTGCAGGAGTTGCAGTCCTTTGCCCGGAAACCTTCCCTTCACAGCCCACTTTTCCCACTCCGCCCAAACCCGCTCGGCAGAAAGCGTTGGAAATTCCGGCAGAACCCGGCGGCAAAGTTCCACCGTTTGCGGCTCAATGTCAAAGCCGAACCGGGCGGCAAACTGCATGCCCCGCAGCACCCGCAGCGGGTCTTCGCAAAACGCTTCTGTCGGTGCGCGGAGAATTTTCTGCTCTAAATCTCTGCGTCCGTTAAAAGGATCAATGACCGTACCGTCTATCCGCAGTCCGACAGCGTTAATCGTAAAATCACGCCGGGCAAAAGCAATTTCCGGCGGAAGATGCGGAACAGATTCGATATGAAAACCCTTATGACCGGCTGCGGCTTTCGATTCGGTGCGGGGAATACTCAAGTCGATTTCGTTGTCGACTTTGACGGTGCCGAAACTTTGTCCGACCAAACCGACGTGAAAATGCGGGCGAAGAATTTTCAGAATTTTTTTGTACGATAATCCATAGACCTCAATGTCAAATTCTTTGGTTTCCAGACCGAGAAAATGATCGCGCACCGAACCGCCGACGAACAGGCAGTCCGATGCCCCGCCGTCCGTCAGCAGTTGGATAACCCGCTTTACTTTCGGATTGAGCGTTAAGGAAAAGTCCCTTTTCATGGACGGATTACGCGCCGAATTTTCCCAGCCGTCCGGCGTGGGCAAGTGCCAGCGACATCAGGTACTGCGCCTGAAACTGTCCCAAACCGCCGTGAACCGCAAACTTTTCGCCGTAATGTTCCTGTTCGTCTGTCCGCGCCAAATCGGAAACAATCAGCGTCGGAACCGGATGAAAACTGTGCGAAGCCATTTTTGCCGGAGTGCTGTGATCGCCGGTCACGACGAGCGTGTTCCCTTTCGTCCGGTCAATCAATTTTTTGACACGCGGCATCACTTTATCGAGTTCTTCGACCATTTTGACTTTTGCCTCGAAATCGCCGTCTTCGCCGCGGCTGTCCGTATATTTCCAGTGAACGAAAAAGAAATCATAATTCGCCCATTCTTTTTCGAGAACGTCAATTTCCTCTTCCAGCGTTGCGGGGCTGCCGACCAGTTCCATTCCGGCAAAACTTGCCAGCCCTTTGTACATCGGATAAACCGCAATGCACGCCGCTTTTAAGCCGTAAAGTGCTTCATAACCCGGCATGTGCGGTTTTTTGGCAAATCCCCGCATCGTATGGTTATTGGCTTTCGGTTCGTTTTTGAGAATTGCAACAGCCTGACGGTGAAATTCTTTGGCAATATCGGCCGTTTTTTTGGAAGCGGCGCATCCTTCGTGCGGGATCGGTTCGAGAACCGGCACGCCTGTCCGCTGCGGATCGGTATCGGCAACGGCATCGCCCAAACCGTCGCCACGGAAGACGACGACAAAACGGTGTTCCTTGACCGGTTCAACAAAAATTTCCGTGCCGGGAATTTTGATGGACTTTAATTTTTGGACAACGGCGGCACTTTCGTCAGACGGAATCCGTCCGGCGCGGCGGTCGGAGATATTGCCGGAAGCGTCTGTGGTGCAGAAATTGCAGCGGATAGCGACATCGTTTTCCTGCATGGCAAATCCGATACCGGCGGCTTCTAATGCGCCGCGTCCGATGATGAATTTAAGGGGATCATAGCCGAACAGTCCGAGGTGTCCGGGACCGCTGCCGGGGGTAATTCCGGGCAAAATCGGCGTAGAAAGTCCTTGAACGCCGATTTTGGCGAGGGCATCGAGGTTCGGAGTTTTAGCGGCTTCGAGTTCGGTCATTCCGCCGGGTTGAAGCGGTAAGCCGCCGATGCCGTCGGAAACGAGCAAAATGATTTTATTTTCACCGGGTTCTTTGAGCGATTGAATGAGATCGTGATAGTCCATTGGTTTATTGGGGTAAAACGGAAAAACGGGCAGAAATTTGCCTTCTGTGAGATTTTAACATTTTCCCGTTTTTTGACAACCGTTTTTTCGCCGCAGCGTACCGGGGATGTTTATTTCCCTTGCAGTTGCAGAATGAGGTCGACTTCGCCTGCCGAAATATTCAGTTGACGGGCAATTTCTTCCGTATCGTAGCCGTAATCGGCAAGCATTTCCACTTCTCTGCGAACCGGCAGTTGCGGCTGCGACCCCGGCTGCCGGTCTTCCGCCGGCGTTACGGCAGGACGGAATAATTTGACCGGAGCAATCATTTCCGGCGGCAAAGGGTTGTCGCTGATGCTTTTGTGAATCTTATCAAGGTCGGCATTCAATTCTTTCAGCACCGCCGCAAGCGGAGTTGCTTCGGCAGCCGGCAGTTCGGCGGCTGCCGTATGATCGACCGGCAAAAAACGCCCGTCTGTCTCCGTACTGCTGACAGTTCGGGAAGATGCCGCCTGCTGCCGCTCAATTTGCTGCCGGGCGATTTTTTCAAGGTGTTCCACTAAAATTTCAAGACGATGGGCTGTCCGGTTGGCATCCTGCGTAATGGCTTGCAGTGCCGCCATTTTCGAATCGATCTGACCGGTGATCATTCGTCCCAATTTATGAATTTCCGCTTCCCAGCGGGCGAATTGGGCGGGAATTCCGCCGGTGAAAGGGGTGCCGAAAGGGTCCGGCATCGGCATCCGGTCCGGGGAAACCGTTTTACCGACAGCGGATCGGGGAAGTGCTGCCGTTTGTTTTTGACGTTTAATTTCTGCTTCGCGGGCCGATTCAATTTGTTTCTGCCGCTCTGCCTGCCGTTGGACATTCTGTCTCAAACGCTGCCGCAGCCGTGACAGCAGGGAAATGATCACGATCACGATGCCGAGCAGTGCGAGCCAGTGAGAGTCAATGGGAAAACCTTCCATGCGGGAACGATAACAAAATCTTCACGGCGAGGCAAGAGCGGTTCTTTCCGTATGCCGCCCCGCCGGTCATTATCCCCGAATCGGTTCTTTCGATTTCCGCAGGATTTCCGGCGGATGTTTCAGACGATAGGCAATTTCCTGTAAAAGCCGGTTTTCCATCGCCGCATCGCGTTCCACGGTATACCAGCGGGTCTTTTCATCGGTACGGTTCCGGTCGGCAGTTCCTTCAGTGTTTTCCCGAAACCGCAACTGTTCCGTACCGGCTGATGATTTCAGCGGATGACGTTTATCTTCCATATCTTTGAAAACTTTGACTTCGATGGAATATCCGCCGGTTTCCGGGACTGCGCGGATTTCCACCCGGCGGCGGATCGTTTGCAGCGTACAATCAAAACGTTCGGCAAATCCGACGGAATCGGCGTGCCACAGTTCGCCGAGCGATGCGCCGATTTTCGGCTTTGTTTCCAGATAGCCCTCTGTCAAAACATTTCCGTAAAGGCGGATCGGCATTTCGCGGGCAATTTCGAAATGGGAGTCAATCACGTCGGTTAAAACCGACCATAAAAATTCGTGATGGTGGTTTTCGACAAAAATCGGGTTTTCCAGTTTCGGAGCGGTCAGCCGCTGCGATAATTCCTGCGGAAGAACCGGAGCGTAGGACTGACAGCCGGGCATTTGTGCGAGAACCGGTATCAAAATACCGGAAAGGAATAAAAGCCGGTCAAAACAAGGAAATGTGCGGGAACGGAATGGCATACCGGATTTTTACGAATTTGTTCCGTTCCGGCAAGGGCAATTTTTGTACGGTGCGGTCTGCTCCGGCGGAGAACTTTTTTCCGAAAATTTTTTCTGAAAATTGCGGAAACGGCTCTTGAGCGGCATTGCGGAAATGACTATGCTCGGCACACCGCGGACGTTGTCTGTTCCGCCTTCATTGCCTTACTAACGATGCAAACCTCATTTCACCAATCGCAGCCGCTGTTTTCCGTACAGGATATTTTCCGTGCGGCTGTTTTGATTCTAATCTCTCTTTTGTTCAGTTTCATGCCGAGGATCGGCTACTGTCAAACGGCAGCCGGAATACCGGACGAGGCGTTTTCGCCGATCAACGTTCCGCTGCCGGCACCGGCTCTGCCGGAAACACCGCTTGGTACGGACAACCGCAATGCCGAACCGGCAGTCCTTCTTCCGCCCGGAACGGCAGTACCCGCTCCCGTACCGGCAGCGGCAAATCCAATCACGGCAAACCAATACCGTCCCGCTGCGGCAACACGCCCCGACCGATCCGCCGAACCGAAACCGGTTGTTGCTATGCCGCCGGCGTTTTCGCCTGTTTCTCCTGCGGTGTCATCGGAACATCCTTTCGCAAAATACTGGGGAAGTCCGAACCGCACGCCGTCCAAAATTACAGGCAAGCCGATGAAAGTCGCGGAAATTTTTACGGTCGCCCGATCCGCTGCCCGCTGCCGGCTGCTCCAATCGTACTGGGAACTTGCCGGTTTGTGGGCGGTTTATCACTTTCAGTGCGAAGCCGAACAGACCGCTGCCGGTTCCAATAACGGACAGCAGGCGGCGTACTACCATGAACAATGCCGGTCGGCAGAAATCGAATTTATCAAACAGCAGCGGCAGTTTGCGGAAATCTGGAAACAGCAGACAGGACGTATTCTTCGGGATGCCGATTTGCCGATCCCTTCGGACTATCCGCTTCACACGCATTACGAAACGTATGCCGACAAAATTGCGCAGTCGGACCGAACAAAATATCTCGGACAGATGATTCCGATACAGGAACAACTTATTGAAACAAAAAAGAATACGCTGTCGGCGGCATCGGGGCTTCCGCTGGCACAGCAGCGAGAGGCATTTTGTTCGCTGACGCAGTCTATTGTCGAGTACAATAAAATGATTGCCGAATATGCGCTGGAAACGATTCCGCCGAATGTCAGCCGGGAGACGCTGATTGGTGCGGTCATCCGGCTGCCGGACCATGCATTGAACCGTTCTCCGGGCAACGCTGACCGGCAGAATCCGTCTTCGGCGGCATCCGGCATATCGCTGATGGGATACGATGCGCCCGTGAGGACGTATGCGGTTCCTGCCGCACCGGCTGCTGAAGAATACCGCAGCGAAGAACATAAGGTAAACCTGACCGAGCCGAAAAGTACCGGATTCATGCCGGACTAAACGGTTTCCGAAGGTGCTGCCGTCGAGGGCATAGTCGAGGGAATAAATGTTCACCGTCTGTCCATGACAAAAATCAAAAAATTGTAACGTTTTCTATAGAAGGAGTATCACATGAAACGGGAATGGATTCGGACGGTGGTGATTCTGCCGATGAATGTGCTGGTATTTATACCGGCAATCGTTCTTTGGTTCACCGGTTACAAGTGGACAGTGAACCGGCCGGAACTGCTGATTCTCGGCGGCGTTCTGCTGGCAGGCGGTTTATTCCTTGCCGGCTGGACAATGCGTCTCTTTGCCGTCAAAGGACAAGGGACAGCGGCACCATGGAATCCGCCGAAAAAACTGGTCGTTTCCGGTCCGTATTGTTTTGTCCGCAATCCGATGATTACCAGCGTTTTAACGATGCAAATTGCCGAAGCACTGTTGCTGAATTCGTCATGGTGTTTCGGATTATTTCTCCTTTTCTGGCTGGGGAATATGGTCTATTTTCCTTTTTTTGAAGAAAAGGATTTGGAAAAGCGGTTCGGCGAATCGTATTTGGAATACAAACGGCACGTGCCGCGCTGGATTCCCCGCCTGACCGCTTGGAAACAGCCGGATATTATCCCCTAATCACATCCTGCCGGACGATTACGATTACCGAAAAATGCCGGACTCCCTGACAATCCGCACCAGTTCGCTGTGAATGTCGCTCCACTCCTTCATCCGGTTAAACGACAGAAAATGCTGCTGACACGCCTTGCGTAAACCGCTGCGGCTCGTCTTTTCTTTCAGGTTTTGATAAAAATCCCAAAGTTTCAAATAGCCGATAAAATCACTCCGCCCGTCTAAAAACGGGGCATGGGCGGCATCGGCTTTCTCCTGAAACTGCGGCGGACGTTCACGCGGGTCCTGAATCTCCAAAACCGAAGCAATAATCAGCATTTCGTCCAGCACGCCGTTTTCTCCGGCAGCAAGAATCATTCTGCCGATTCGGGGATCCACCGGCAGTTTACTCAACTTCCAGCCGATTTGCGTCAGATTCCGCCGGTCATCAATCGCTCCGATTTCAAAGAGCGTTTTATAGCCGTCCGCCACTGCCGACGCTTTCGGCGGATCAAGAAACGGAAATGTTTCAATGTCCCCCAGTTTCAACGCCTTCGTTTGCAGAATGACAGAGGCAAGGTTTGTCCGCTGAATTTCCGGCGTGGTGTAGCGTTCCCGGTGTTTGTAATCGTCTTCGGAAAAAAGCCGGATACAGATGCCGGGACCGACGCGTCCGCACCGTCCGGCACGCTGATCCGCCGATGCCTGCGAAACCGCCTCAATCGGCAGCCGCTGGGTTCTTGAACGGGGCGAATAGCGGCTGATGCGGGCAGTGCCGGTGTCAATCACATACCGGATGCCGGGTACTGTCAGCGACGATTCCGCAACGTTAGTAGACAGGACAATTTTCCGGTGCGGTGTTTTTGCAAAGACCTTTTGCTGCTGACTGACCGGCAGACGGGCGTAGAGGGGCAGAATTTCCGCATCGGCAAGGTGCGGAGAGTGTTTGATCTCATCCCGCAGCCGGTTGGCGGTTTCCAAAATATCCCGCTCGGTCGGCAAAAATATCAGAATGTCGCCGTGTGTGCCGATGGTTTGATTCATTGGTCTGTTCTTTGTTTTCCGATACGGCGGGATATTCTACCGGCTGCAATGCCGGCCGTGTTTCCCCCTTCTCTTCCCTTCACCCCTCTTTCTGCTACGGCAGTGTACATTCAAAGGAATGTTTGCCGGAGACGACGTTGCCGATGACCTTGCCGTCCGGCAGATAGACCGTCGCCGTACTGCCCGCAGGAATTTCAATATTCCAGCGAAATGCCTTCCCGCTCTTTTTCCACCCGCTGCGGACAAGCCCCCGAACCGTGTTGATTTCGGCTTCAACAAAGTTCAAACCGCTCACCGGAAGCGGTTTCATCATGATATGTTCAAAGCCCGGCTTTTGCGGGTCGGCTTTAATGCCGGCAAGCGATTCGTAGTACCAAGCCGTTAAATCGCCGACAAGCATCACGTGGTTGCCGCTGTTCATCGCCGGATCCGCCGTGTCGCCGTTCCAAAGTTCCCAAACCGTTGTCGCCCCCTTTTCAATCATATAGCCCCAACCCGGATAATCCCTGTTCGTCGAAAATGTATACGCAATGTCCGCACGCCCGAAATCCGTCAGAACACGGTGCAGCCATTGTCCGCCGATAAGACCGGTGCCGACATGATTTTTTGTAACGTTTTCAATGTTGTTCACAAGCGCGGCAAATGTCTTCGCCTTCATTTCTTCAGGAACAATGTTGAAATAAAGCGGCAGGATACAGGATGTCTGCGTGCCGTTGCCGTACTGCCCGGTTTCGCGGTTCAGAAATTTCGCATTAAAAGCCGTTCGCATCGCTGCCGCCTTTTGCGAAAATTCCGCCGCATCCGCCTCTTTTCCCAGCATTTTGGCATATTTCGTCAAAAGGTCGAGATTGTAAATATAGTAGGACGTTGCCAGAACGTCTTTGGGTGTCCGCCGCGCCGGGTCTTTGGAATGAATCAACTCCGGTTTTTCCGGCGGAACACACCAGTCGCCGTAACGGTCTTCGCTGATGATGCCGTCTTTGACAAATGGACCGAGATGCCCGATGAGCCACCGTTTCATCGCTTCATAATGACGCTCTATCGGACGGCGGTCGCCGTAAAGCGTGTAAATCGTGTCGGGAATCACCGTGAAAGTGCTGGGCCATGTCACATTGGCATCATAGATAGACCAGTAATTCGGGCAGACATTGGAAAGACCGCCGTCTTCGCGCTGCGAATCCTCAATATCTTTCAGCCATTTCGAGTAGAGCGTGATTCCGTCAAACATCATCATTTCGCCGAGTGCTTCGCCGGCGCGGTCTCCCTGCCAGCCGTGCCGTTCATCGCGCTGCGGACAGTCGGTCGGAATGCTCAAATAGTTGCCGCGCGTTCCGTTGAAAACAATTCGGAAAACAGCGTTAATGGTCTCGTTGTCCGTTTTGAATTGACCGATAACGGGAAGAGCGGTGTTAATCCATCTCGCCGTCAACGTTGTTTTGTCCGGCGTGTAAGAAAAACCGGCATCGGGACTTTTCACCGTCAACTCGGCATAACGGTAGCCGTGATACGTGAACTTCGGTGCATATTCTGCGGCGGCGGTTTCTTTGCCGGAAGCAATGTAAATATCCCGGCATAACGCCGTCCGCAAATTCGCCGTGTAAAGATGTCCCTTATCAGGACCGTCCGGTATTAACGTTTCCGCAAAACGGAGCGTAAACTCTGTTCCTGCCGGAATTTGCGTCTCCGCTGTCCGTCCGGCAAGCGGTTTGAACCGCGGAGAACCGACCGTGTTGATGCCGAAATCAAAAATCCAAACGCCCGGTTTGATTTCCGTTACAGAAACGGGCGTAAGTTCTTCGAGAACGCGCATCGGCGGCATCATTTGCGCAACAAGTTTTCCTTTCGGCGCAGCAACGATTTCGGCATTTTTCCAAATCGACGCATCGGCAAGATTCTTCCGGGCATCATAAATTTCGCCGTCATAGTCGTTATTTTCCCGAATCGGACCGTCCGTTGTGAACTGCCAACTTTCATCACTGATAACGTTTTCCGCCGAACCGTCCTGATAGAGGACTTCGAGTTGAAAGAGCAGTTTCGGCTTGCCGAATGTCCGTGTCCAAAACGTTGGAGTCGGGGTTGTCCGCGGTGCATAATAACGTCCGCTGCCGAGAATCACGCCGATAACATTTTTTGTTTCGATAATGTGAGGGTCAAGCGGGTAGGCGACATACGAAACACGCTTGTCGTAATCGGTCAAAACCGGGTCGAGAAGATGGTCGCCGATTTTTTTGCCGTTCAATTCAAATTCGTAATAACCAAGACCGGCAACGTAAGCGGTAGCGGCGGCGATTTTCCCTTTGGGAGTCCAGTATTTCCGAAGGTATGCTGCCGGCAGGGACGGATGTTCGGTTGCGGTTGCCACTTTTCCCCAAGGGGCTTGTCCGTTACCGGCAATTTTCACGGCATTTTTCCAAGCGGTATCGTCAAAAACCGTTTCCGCATATTTTTTATCCCAGCCGGCCGAACTTTTCCACGTCTTATCCGTTTGGAAAAGCAGAGCGTTCCCTCTTTCCAGTTGAATCCCCAGCACGCCGAGCAAACCGGCAGGATTCGGCGAATCGCCGTGATTGGAAACTTTCAGCACCAGCACATTCCGTCCGGTTTTGACGGCTTTGGTTGCGTCAATGACTTCGGCACTTGACCAAACATTTCCGTGTCCGATTTCGATGCCGTTAAGATAGGCGGTGAATTCATTATCCGCCGCGAAAGCGAATGATGCGGCGGTGATTTTCAACGTTGCCGGAATGTCAAACGTTTTGCGGAATGTGGAATCGCCGGGGTTCGGCATTTTTCCTGCTTCTTCCGCTGTCCAAATCCAAACGGCTTCGTCCATCGGGAGCGGCAGTTCCGGTTCTTCAATATCCTGCCCAATCCATTTTGCTTTCCAGCCGTCCGGTGTCAAAATGCCGGTTTCGAACGTTCCCGCTGCCTGCTCTGATGCATAACCCTGTTTATCAAACACGGTCAGTGTCCAGCCGTATACACTTTTTGACTCCAGCGTTTGACCGCCGTATTCGACAAATTGGGAACTGCTTTGTACTTTTCCGGTTTCCCAAACGGTTTCTGTCAGAGTCCGCCCGTCGTCACTTGGTATGACAGTATATGTGAGACCGTTGCTTTCCATTGTTTTGTTCCGTTTCCTCACGGTGATTTGATATGCCGACTGGGACTGCCCGTTTTCGTTGCTTTTCAGTTTCCATGAAAAACGGGGTTTGAGTTCGTCAATGCCGGCGGGGTTGGTCAGATGTTCCAGCCGGAGGTCATACGGCTGCACTCCGCCGGCAATCAGTGCCGGAACGGGCAGAAAAAACAGGAGCAGCAGGAAAACGGATTTTGTTTGCATTGTTGTTCGCGTTGTTGTTTGCATCGCCGGAGAAATGTTTATCAACGGAAAAAGACGAAACAAAATATATCAAAAACATTTCTTTTGACAATCCGCCGCATTGGTTCAAATAACGGTGCGCCGGTCGAGAATGTCCATACAAAGTTCAATGTACGCTCTGGCAGCGCGGGAACGAGGCGAGTAATCCATAACAGGCATTCCGTGGGCTTGGGCTTCACTCACGGCAGCATCGCGGGGGATAACAATGTCAAACACGTTTTCGCCGAAATAATTCCGCACCTCGCGGTCGACTTCGTGCGTTAATTCCCAGCCGGCATCATACATCGTCAATAAAATACCGGCAAACGCCAAGTCCTCCGGTTTTTGTGCCGCGACTTTTTTGACCATAGCACCCATGTGCGTTAATCCTTCCATCGCATAATATTCGCACTGCATCGGAATCAGCACTTCTGCTGAAGCAAAAAGAGCCAGTTGGGTTAAATGCCCCAGCGAAGGGGGACAATCAAAGAGGACAAAATCGTATGCGCCGGCGGTTTCCCGGATTTGACGGAGAATTTTCTCGGCTTCTTCGGGACGGCTGCGGAGAAGAACATCCACTTCTGCAATGTTCCGGCTTCCGGGCAAAACATCAAGATTGTGCATACCGGACGGCACAACGGAATCCCGCAGCGGCGGACAATTTTCTCCTGTTTTGACATAAGGCGATGAGCCGAGCGGCTGCATTCGGAGACCGCTGGTGGCGTTGCACTGCGGATCAAAATCAATCAAGAGCGTTTTTGCCGAAGATTTGGCAAATCCGTCGGCAAGCGAAATGGCGGTCGTGGTTTTTCCGACTCCTCCTTTCTGATTGGCAATGCAAAAAATACGTCCCATAACGGCACGGTAATGATTTTACCGGAACCGGTCAAGATCAAGAAGAAATGATTTGCAATCTGCTGCCGGCAGTGTTATAATGCTGCTTATGGAAAAGACCATTTTCAAACGTATCATTGATAAGGAAATTCCGGCAAATATCGTGTATGAAGACGATGATTGTCTGGCGTTTCATGATGTCAACCCGCAGGCACCGGTTCATGTGCTTTTGATTCCGAAAAAGGAAATCGCTTCGCTGAACCAGTTATCGGAAGACGATTCGGTGCTGCTTGGGCATTTATTTGGTGTGATTCGGGAGTTGACGCAAAAACTCGGATTGGAAAACGGTTACCGGGTTGTTGTGAATTGCGGCGATGACGGGGGTCAAACGGTTTATCATCTTCATTTCCACATTCTCGGCGGCAGGCAACTCGGCTGGTCACCGGGGTAGGAAAAAGTCCTTGCCGGACAGGCAGGATTTTTGTATTTCGGGATGTGCCTGCCGCCGGCATTGCCCGTCCGATTCTCTTTGATTTGGTGTTGCCAAGCATCACATATTTTGTCCCTTATCTCTTTCGGAAAAATAGAAGGAGATTCAGACCATTCCAAAGTTTCTATATTAAAATCGAAATACACTTGGCTTTTTGCTTTCTCAAGTGAAAAATAACAACCATCACCCGACCAGTTACCTTTTTCATCAAATTATAGTGAACAAAATAGAAACATGGATCCTCATATACTATTTTCACATAATAGAAATCGTCATCTACATCTATATTTCCCGTATTTATTATTGCAAAAAGAGGCAACATTATAATTTCCTCCTGTGGTGTATTTACTAATCAACTATTAGAACGTGTATGTTTTCTATCCCTCCTGTTTTTATCATTTTACCAAAAATGTCTCAATTTTCAATGTGCCTTTTGAGTTTAGAATCACTAGAACTTGTTTCTTAATCTATCTTGTTCTTTATTTGACGGGAAGTTATGATAAAATCAAGATAAACATGGAGGCGATTTATGGACAAACGGACATATAAAACCGGTCTGGAATTGACCGGCAAACGATGGCACAAACTCAAAAAGTTTTTCTCTGAACCGCAACGCTCCCCTTTCGGAGGACAAGTTCCGGTCTCTAACCGCGTTTGCCGCGAAGGTCTTATCCGGCTTCTGCAAAGCGGCACAAGAGACAAAGATATACCGAAACACTTTCCGTCCGGCAATGCAGGATGGTCGCAAGTTGCGGCGGTACAAACGGCAGTATAAAAGAGAGAGGATGATAAGTTGGTTGCAGAATTTCAGACGCTTGGTTGTCCGTTACGACCGGAAAATAACGATGTTTGACGCATGCCTGCAACTCGCCGGCATTCTCATCATACAAAGATTGTTATGAAACCGGCTGTATATCAACAAATTCCAGAAAAAATAGCAAGACAACTGGTTTAAGACAATCCCCTCAAAATTGTACCGGAAAAACAAATAGGGAAACAAGAGTAAATGTTATCAACAAATCCCCTGTTCAGAGGCGTTTTCACGC
>JAIRPZ010000040.1 GCA_031256755.1 Planctomycetaceae bacterium | reverse complement strand
AAAAGGGTGAACAACGTTTTTTGCAGCATCGGAGGCGATTGACCGAATAACAGCCGGTTTGATTTCGGGGTTAATGCGGGAGTCATTCGGGGAAGAGTAAAGATTTCGCCGCCTGCTGTCAAGAAGAAAGGGAAAGTTTTTTCGGGACGGCTGCCGGTTTCGCATACCCCATGGCATTCCCGCTTGTACTGACGGCAATCACGAAAAGAAAGGTTAACACAAATACCATAGCAAAAGATGGGCAAAATATGGTGGCGTATGGGGAAATGCCGGTACTCCGTCGCCTTATTTTGCGCTTACTCCGTACCTCGAACTAACCGCTGTCTACTAGGCGTGGCGTTTGACCCCGCCAGCAACAGAACCCATCCGTGTCAGTCCGGCAAAATTCCGGTCGTTCTGGTCCGAGTATGTCCGATGATCACAGCAAACCTATACCAAAGGGTTCGCTTCGAACAATATTCCGTTTTGCGGCGGTTCTTCCAAATATCACGCTCATACTGCATTGAATTGGAATACCGAAGCCGCCGAAAAGGCAGGATATTTTATCCCAAGCAGTATCAATACCAATCATCAAAACACAAGGAATGACACAATGAAAACGTCCTCAGTCGGTTTGAAGATCACTTCGCCGGCACTCATATCCTCTTACTCATTCCGGGCAACAAAGGTAACATCGCCGTTACGGCAGCGTCAGTGTTAATGTCAACTGTTTATCCCCTTTCGGTGGAATGGTCACCGTCAATCCAGACGTGTCCGCTTGAGCATATTTACCGAGCGTTTCCGTCCGAACTGTTTCCGCAACCGATCCCGCCGGTATCGGTTTACCGTCTTTGAACAGCCGCCGGTTTTTGTGCGGATCAGGCAAAACTTTTCCCGATGGTGTTTTTATCTCCGTTTTCGTTTGCCGTAGTGTTGCCGCCGGTTTTTCGTCCTGCTTACTGATCACCACCCGATATTCGCCCGGTGCAATGCCGTCAGACGGATTCAGCGTAGAGACTGTAAATTTGCCTGCCGCATCTGTTTTTGCTCCTGCCGCCCGCCGCGATAACTCCGTCGGGACAAACGTAATACCGGCATCGGCAAGCGGTTGTCCATTCAGCGTGACCGTCCCCGCTGCCGGAACAAGACCGGCAATGTTCGTTGATGATGAACCGCAGCCGGACAATGTTATTGTTACGAAAAACAATGTAATAATTGTGAATGTTTTCATTGTTCTTATTGTAGGTTAAAGGTTGATTTTAGAATGAGAAATTGATAACGGATAATTGTAACGTAATTATCCATTATCAATGATCAATTTATTTTTACGGCATTTCGCTTTCGCCGCCATCGCGGGAACCAAAAGCACCCCAAACGCCGAAACTGCTGTTGCCGCTCCGTTTGCACAGCCCGGTATTACCGCTGACTGTCGTTCCCGAAAGATTGCCGGTATTGACAGTGTCCGTTATAAACCGCACTGCCCCGTCAACACTCGACACATTCACGCCGCCGGTGTGATAACTGCTCGGCGGAGTGATTGCCGGATATTCGTCCCACGCATTGCCTTGGCTGGAACAGGAAGGACTGTTCGGCGGCAGGATTGTATTGAATGTCGTGAAAATCGTGGCACTGTCAAACCAGCGGCAGCCGGGATCATCGTTGGATGTCGTATAGGTACTTTTGATACTATTCCCGGCATCACGTGTATTGAGACAGTTCTGCGGATTAAAGCCGTCTTTTTCGCAGGCATCATGGTTTGTACTGGGAAAGCCGACACCAGCAACGACAGAACCTTTGACAGTCGGTGAACCGTTCGCGATGGATCGCTCGCTAAAACAGGCGGTATTGGCGGTGCCGTCAGTGATTTCGCCTAAAGAAACCCAATTCCGCGGCTGGAATGCACCGCGGGAATAACTCGCTCCGTCGGATTCGCCCTGCCGGTAATTTTCGTCTTTGATGCAGTAATCGCCGTTGCTCATGCGGTAATTTCCGATGGATGCACCGTCACCGACGGAAGATTGACTTTTGGCGAGAACGATTTCGGAAGGACAAAGATAAGCCCCCACGTGCTGGTTTTCGCATACAGGATTGTAATAGTTGGGCATATGATCATAGTCACCGCCGTATCGTTTGCTGACTTCCTCACCTGTTTCGTATTCTTTCCAAATGGACTCGGAAATTGATTGCTGTTCGATGTAAGGCAGCATCCAGACAAAGCCGGAATAGCGTCCGCCGACTCCGTCAAAGTAGTTCAGCCCCGTTAGGTCCGGATTGGCTTGCGGGGGCAGTTTGGAGTCATTGGCGGCAGCAAACGTATGACACGCCATAGTCAGTTGCTTGAGATTGTTCTGGCACTGCATCCGGCGGGCAGCCTCGCGTGCGGCTTGGATTGCGGGAAGCAAAAGAGCAATGAGCATGCCGATAATGGCGATTACGACCAAGAGTTCGACCAATGTGAACGCCGCAGAATAGACGGCAGATTGCGGACGGCAGACGGCAGCAGAAGAATTACCGTCTACGGTCTGATGCCCAGCGAGATCAGATTGACCCCCCCCCCCGTTCTTTTGCCTATTTTACTACGCATAGGAACGTTTGTAAGGGTTTTACCGGTGATTCCGTGAACCGGTGTCAAAATTTTCGTGTGCATGGTATTTCTCCTTTTTTATAAGGGGTGAAAAAATAACTACGCCGACATAGCGTATCTATGTCTAGTATACATCGAAACCGGCAGATTGTCAACAGCAGGAAACGAAAAGGACGAAAATTGTCCGGCAAGGGGAAAACTTGGCGGGCGGTGGCCATCTTTTCGGGGCTTTACGTTTTTATGGAATGGGGTACAATGCCTTCCCGCAGAACTGTATTCAGACATTTGAAGTCCTATGCCTCCTAAATCGCTTTACGTCCGGTATATGGAAACGCCACGCCGGGAAGCCGATTACAAACCCGTCGCGGAACGAATCACAAATTACCGCGAATTCCGTCTTTCTCTTTCACTTGCCGAAATTGCCGAACAGGCAAATCGGTGTATGACTTGCGGTATTCCCTTCTGCCATAATGCCGGCTGTCCCCTTGGAAATCCGATTCCCGAAACGAATCAACTCATTGCCGAAGGGCGTATCAAAGAAGCGTGCGGACTGCTGCATATTCACGATAATTTTCCCGAATTCACCGGTCGGCTCTGCCCTGCTCTTTGCGAAGCGTCTTGTGTGCATGTCCTGAACGAAGAATCAGTAACGATTCGGCAGTTGGAACTCGAAACGACAGAACTCGGCTGGCAAAACGGCTGGATTAAACCGCAGCCCGCGGCAGCAAAAACCGGCAAGCGAGTTGCCGTTATCGGCAGCGGTCCTGCCGGTCTTGCCGCTGCCCAGCAACTTGTCCGGGCAGGGCATGAAGTCATCGTTTACGAGCGAGCCGATTTACCCGGCGGTATTTTGCGGTACGGGATTCCCGACTTCAAACTCGAAAAAAACATTATTGACCGCCGCCTTGACCAACTTTGTGCCGAAGGAATCCGGTTTGAATGCGGCGTTTCGGTCGGAATCGACATTGCACCGCAATATCTCCGCCGATTGTTCGATGCGGTGATTTTGACCGGCGGAGCGATGGAACCGCGTGATCTTGCCGTTCCGAATCGGGATGCCGCAGGAATTCATTTTGCAATGGATTATTTGATTGCGGCGAACAAATCGATCAAAAGTG
The DNA here is from genome assembly GCA_031256755.1 of Planctomycetaceae bacterium. Taxonomy (GTDB): domain Bacteria; phylum Planctomycetota; class Planctomycetia; order Pirellulales; family Thermoguttaceae; genus WRKP01. Next base: position 9,817 of record JAIRPZ010000040.1, on the reverse strand, counting down.
CGGGGCAGCCCCCTGTTATTTCGGCAAGCGGCAAAAAAGTGATCATTCTCGGCGGCGGCGACACGGGTGCGGATTGTTTAGGAACCGCCATCCGGCAGGGCGCGGTCAGCGTCAAGCAGTTTGAAATTATGCCGAAACCGCCGGAAAATAATGGAGGGACAGCGTCTCCCGCCCGTGCCGTTTGGCCCCGGTGGGCGCAGATTTTACGCACCGGCACGTCCCACAAAGAAGGGGGCGAACGCCGGTGGTCGGTTTCCACGAAACGATTCTTGCAGCAAAAAGGGGTGCTGACCGGTCTCGAATGTGCCGAGGTCGATTGGCAAGGCGGCAAACCGGTTGAAAAATCCGGCAGCGGCTTCACAGAAGAAGCCGATTTGGTATTGCTTGCGCTCGGTTTTATTCATCCGAAGCATGACGAATTGCTGAATCAATTCGGCGTGGAACTGGACGGTCGGGGCAATGTAAAAGTTGATCCGCAAACGATGATGACGAGTCAGCCGGGTATTTTTGCGGCAGGGGATATGCAAAGCGGTGCCTCGCTGGTCGTGCGGTGTATTCAGGGAGGGCGTTTAGCGGCGTACAATGCGGACAAGTTTCTGACGGGGTACAGCGATCTGCTTGCCGTGCCGCCGCTGTAATTCCGACATGATTTGCAACAGAACAAAACGCGTATGTGTACCGGTGGTGCGGCTTTCTGTGGTATAATTGCGGATTGTTATGTTCCGCTTTCAGTCGCCTCTGTATTTTTTGCTGCTTATTCCGCTTGTTTGGCTGATTATTCAGTGTGAATTCCGCCGCCGGACGGCAGGCGTTTTGTTCGGCAGCGTTGCCGTTCTGCGGACATTGCCGATAACTTGGGTACAGCGGATCGCCCGCATTCTCCCCTATCTGTTTTACAGCGGAATCGCTCTTTGGATCGCCGCCCTCGCCCGACCGCAGTTCGGTAAGGAAGAATTCCGGCTCCGTACCGAAGGCATTGCCATTGCCTTTTGCGTTGACCGCAGCGGTTCGATGGCAGCAGTGGATTTTACGATTGACGGACAACCTGCCAACCGGCTAGAAGCCGTTAAACGGACGTTCCGTGATTTCGTATTGGGAACCGGACGGCTTTCCGGCAGAACAGACGATATGATCGGACTGCTCGCTTTCGGCGGCTACGTGGATGCTTATTGCCCTCTTACGCTGGATCACCGCACGCTGGTCGAAATGCTTGACCAAATTCAATTGCCGGTGCCGCAGGGAACGTCTCCCGAACAACGGCAACTTCTCGCGGATGAAAGTGCAACCGCTATCGGCGATGCCCTCGCTCAATCGGTTGACCGGCTGAAAGACGCAAAAGCGAAAAGCAAAGTTATTCTTTTATTGTCGGACGGAGATCAAACATTTGGTACGCTTTCGCCGCTGGAAGGGGCAGAGATTGCCCGGACATTCGGAATCAAAGTTTATACAATCGGTATCGGTTCAAATGGCGAAGCACCGTACATTGTCACGGATTTTTTCGGCAACCGCCGGACAATCCGGCAGCATGTCAGTATTGACGAAACCATGCTCGGCAAAATTGCGGAAATGACCGGCGGACATTATTTCAATGCCAAAAACACCGCAACATTGGAAAAAATTTATGCCGAAATTGACCAGTTGGAAAAAACCGTTCATGAAGGCAAGGTTTATACGCAATACACAGAATATTTCCGCGTGCCGTTTCTGACCGGTTTTGTGTTTATTCTTCTCCACACCGTTTGTGTTTGTACCCGATTCCGGCGGCTGCCGTAATGCTGCGGTTTTGCATTGTGTATTCCGCGTTTATTATTCCGCCGTCAATTTACCGCTGTCAATTTACCTTTGTATAATTTGCGGTCGATGCCCGGAATATAGTTCGTCCAAACGTTTCCCGTATTCGGATCGTCCAGCATATATTTCCGAAATTCCGCAATTTTGGAATCAATCGAATCAATGAAATGCAGCGTTACCGCTTCCAGCGTCATCGGCAGTTTGGAACTTTGATTTTCATAAGTACCGTGATGCGAAATCAGCATGTGTTTCAGGAGCATCATCAATTCGGCATCAAACGGTTCGCCTGCCAGTTTTTCCGCTTCGGCAATTTTTTCGTACAAAATCTCCACGCCGAGAAAAGGATGACCGAGCAGTTGCCCCTGATCGGTATAAAACATTTCATTGGCATATCCCAGTTCTTTTATTTTGCCGATGTCGTGCAGAAATGCCCCGATGACAAGCAAATCGCGATTGAGGACGGGATAAAGATCAGCGATCCGAAGGGCGGTTTCCATCATTTGGAGCGAATGTTCGAGCAGACCGCCGGGATAAGCGTGATGCAGTTTGATTCCTGCCGGTGCTTTGCTGAAATGGTCGACAAACCGGTCGTCTATCATAAAACAGTCCGCAAGGTTCCGCAAACTCGGTTCTGCAATCGTCCGCAGGATTTCCCGGAGACGCGTCTGGGCTTTCGGAATATCAATGGTCTGAAAACGGACAAACTCGGTCGGATCAATGCTGCCCGCTTCGACTTTCACCAAACTCTTTCCGATAAATTGGATTACGCCGTTAAACCGCTGGGTGGTGCCTTCAGCGTGAACGTAATCACCGTTCTCAAAATCGTAATGGGCGGCATCGGTAATGTTCCAGATTCTGCCGCTGATCAGACCGGTTTTATCGGAAAGGTTGAACTGCAAATAGAGATTGCCGTTTTTATTCGGGCGGAGTTGTTTGTCCGAGATCATAAAAACCTCGGTGACTTTTTCGTTTTCTTTCAACTGATTGATGTATCGGCGCATAGAGGGATTGTATGCTTTCCCCGCCCGTTATGCAAGCCGTCTCGGAAAATTTGTTCTGGAAATTTGTCCGCCGGCAGCAAAGCCGCGTTTTCACGCCGGTACAGATTGGTTTTCATACAACCATTGTTTCGTGAAAAGGCGGTCGCAAAACGGGACATAACCGCCGGTCATCATGGTCTCTTCCGGCGTGCCGTGTCCGAAAATCAGCACCGAATCGCCGGTTTTTGCTTCCGAAAGTCCCCACGCAATCGCTTCCGCCCGATCCGGCATAATCTTTACGCTCTCTTTTGCTGAAAATCCATGTCCGATGTCGCAGATCGCTGCCGCCGATTTCGTATCTGTCCGGTCAGAAACGGACGTTAAAATCACCGAATCCGAAAACGTTTCCAGCGTCTTTGCCAATGCGGATCGTTTTGCCGGTTCATGGTACACCGCCGCCCCGAAAACGCAGATCATCCGTCCTTGTGTAATTTCCCGGACGGTTTTCAACACCGCTGCCAAAGAATCTGCGGTTCTTGCGGAATCAATATACACGTTAAAATCCTGTCCGCACTCGATTCGCTCCATTCTTCCCGGCACGCTTTCCACCCGCTCAATGCCGCGGGCCACCGTTTTAATATCAATTTCCAAGCCGATGCCGAGTGCGGCCGCCGTCAAACAGTTGTACATATGATCATCGCCGATCATCTTGGTTCGGAACGGGACGGCTTCGGTTCCGGCTGTTACGATAAACGTTTGTTCACTGGGGCAGCGTTCCACCAGTACCGATCCGACTTCCGCCTGATTACGGATTCCGACAGAAAGCATCGGCTGATTGATCAGCGGGACAACCGCTTCGGTAATCCGGTCATCAATGTTGCAGACCGCCAGTGCATGTTTTTTTGCGTAACGAAAAATACTGAGTTTGCTGCGCCGGTATTGTTCCACCGTTTTGTGATAATCCAGATGATCCCTGCGGATATTGGTAATACAAACGGCATCAAATCCGATTCCGCCCAAAACCCCTTCGGCAATCATTTTGCTGGACACTTCAACAATGGCATGCGTACAGCCGTTCAGCACCATTTGATTCAGCCGGTAAGCCAGTTGATGCGGCAGCAAATCCGTTTCGGTAAGCGGATGCAGCCGGTCGCCGTCAAAAATACCGAGCGATCCGATAAGACCGACCTGCAAGCCCGACTCGGCAAGCACACCGGAAATCAAATACGAAGTGGACGTTTTACCGCTCGTACCGGTCACGGCAATCATCTTGAGCGATCTTGCCGGTTCATCACAGAGGGCTTGACACACAGCGGCATAGGCTTCAGCGACATTCGGCACAACAAAGACCGGCACATCGGGAAGAAAACGGCGGGCGACGGACGGCGGACAGCAAATCGCCGAACAACCGTGATGAACCGCCAAATTGACGGCTTCGTTTATAAGATCGTCACTGTCCGGCTGTTCATCCGGCAAGGCAAAAAACGCATCGCCGGGGCGGACTTCATCAGGATCCGCCGTACATCCTTTGATTTTAACGGACGTGCCGAAAGAACATTCTACGTCTTTACAAACACGTTTGAGTACCTTTTTGAGCGAAACAGATTCCGTTCCGATACAACAGCAGCGCATCCTTGCCTCCTGTGTGCGTTTTCACGCGGGGTTTGTCCTTCACAGGAGGTACTATACTCGGAATCGGCATTTCAGGTCAAGAGCAATTAGGCGTAAAGGACAACTTCCATTACAACCTTGTCCTTGCTTCCGGGACGGCGGCGAGACAGCGGTCGGCTTCGGCTTTGAGTTCGGGATAGGACTTGGCGGCACCTTCGGCATTGCCTTCTTTTCCCGCGATTTCAAGAGCGTAGCAAAGCGCATGAAGTTGCGATGCGCCGAGAACGCCGGCAGTTCCTTTAAGACGGTGGGCGGCTTTACCGGCTTGGGTTAAATCCCCTTTGGCGAGGCACTCCTCCATTTCCTTGGTATCCGCAGGAACCTGAATCAAAAATTCGTCGAGAATGGTTTCTCCAACCATTTTGTTTCCGCCGCACTGCTCCAACAGCGTTTCTATTTTGAAAGGAAATTCCATCGTCATATTTTTTTCTATCCGTGTTTGCGAAACCGGCACCCTCCGGCAGCCATTTCCTAACACTATAACCGGTGAAATAAAAAATTCAAGAGAGGGGGGACGGCAACAGCGGGAACAGCCGGACTTGTTCTCCGGCAGTAAATAGGGTACACTCTTCGAGGTACATTCTTCGGAAACACGAAGATGACACCGGCGGATATTTTGACCATCCCCGGATTTATCCCTTGCCAGACACTATTGCCGCTATGCTTCGATACGCCTTTGCTTTCCCGACCATTCTGTTCTTTCTCCTGATTTCGCCGCTGTTTTCGATGACCGTTACGCCTCTGGGCAACGGCACCGCCAAAATCGACAACGGTGCGATCTCCGTGACTTGGGACGAAAAACAACATAAAGTTACCATTAGCCAAGCCGGTGCATTTGCCGTGATCGAAATACCGCTGGGGAAAACGATCGTAACGGCAGAACATCCGGTTCCGGGCCGAAACGGACAACTGATCAACGGAGCCACACTCGTGGTTCGGCAGGAAGGTGAAAACAGCCGCGTTGAATTGATGTTCACCCTCATCGAAAACGCCCCTTTCGTGTTGATGTCGACGCTTATCGGCAAACAGCACTTTGCCGAAAACGAATTCATCAAGCAACTCGAATTTCCGAAAATCACGCTGAATTTGCCGGCAGAAAAACATATCACGCTCGGAACTGCCGGTCTGCGGAAAGCCGACAAACACAAAGGTTCCTACATGTTTCTCGCCGTTGCCGATCCCGAAAACCGGAGCGGTGTCGTCAGCGGATGGATCACCACCCGGAAGGGCTCCGGCATTGTCTTTTCTGAAAAAACATCTGACGGAAACGTATCTCTGAAACCGGTCATCGAATACGGTAAACTCTTGCCGCCAAAGGACTTTAATGATACGGGCGAAAATATCTCCGAAGTGTTCGTTCTCGGAAAATTTGATGATTGCCGGATCGGTTTGGAACGTTATGCATGGCAGATTGCCCGGACGCACCAAATCAAAATGAAGCCGCCGGTTGCCGGATACTGCACTTGGTACGCTGAGAAATTCGGCGGGGCGTGCAACGAAACCGAAATCCGCAATTTCACTAACGCCGCTGCCGAAAAACTGTCCCCTTTCGGCTTTCATTTTGTTCAGATTGACGATAAATGGCAGGACGGTCTTGCGACCAACGGTCCCCGGAAAAATTTCACGAGGGTTTTACAAAAAGAGGGCAAACCGGACGGTGATTACAAAAGCGGTATGAAGCCGGCTGCCGATTATATCCGCTCGAAAAAAATGACGGCCGGACTTTGGCTTATTCCGTTTGCCGGTACCGCCGAAGACCCGTTTTGGAAACAGGATTTCTTCGTCAAAGACAAGACAGGCAAGCCGTTCACAAACCGCTGGGCAGGCACTTCTCTTGATTTATCGAATCCCGAAGTGCAGCAGTTTCTCTTTAACGAAATCAAAACGATCACGCAGGATTGGGGATACAAATATCTGAAATTGGATGCGTATCATGCCGGGATGGGCGTGCAGCACATTTACGTGAATAACGAATATAAGCCGGACGGTCTCGGCGATACCGTTTTTTCCGATCCGCAGTACACACCGATCGCCGCACAGCGCAAGGGGGGCGAAATCATTCGCCAAGCCGCCGGTGCCGATACGTTTTTGCTCGGCTGTAATACCGCTCAAAATATGCGGTCTTTCGGGGCGGGGTTCGGACAGGTTGATGCGATGCGGATCGGTCCCGACAACGGACCCGGCTGGCGGTCGCTCAAAGAGGGACCCTGGCACGGTTCGAACCGCTATTTCCTCAATGGACGCGTCTGGTGGAATGATCCTGACCCCGTCTATGTCCGCAATTCGATGCCGCTTTCGCACGCCCGGCTGATTGCTTCGTGGGTGTCGATCAGCGGACAACTTTACACATTCAGCGATTGGCTGCCGAATCTTTCCGAAGAGCGCGTCGAAATTCTTCGTCGCACGATGCGTCCGCACGGTTTGACTTCATCAAGACCGGTCGACTTGTTCAACGAAAATCTGCCGAAAATATGGCATCTGACCACGCGGTCGCCGCGGCGGATAGAAGGCGAACCGAAACCGGAACAAGATGTTGTGGCGTTCTATAATTGGAACGACAAGGAACCGATGAAAATCGAAACTTCGCCGAAATGGATCGGACTGCCGGAAGCGGCGGAATATGCGGCGTTTGATTTTTGGAATAATCAATTCTTCGGCACGTTCAACGATAAACTGACGGTCGAAGTCCCGGCGGCTTCATGCCTGATTTTAGCCGTGAAACCGGTCAGGAATCATCCGGTTTTACTGGGAACTTCGCAGCACGTAACACAGGGAATCGTTGATTTGGTTTCCGTTCAGTGGAACGAAAAGACGAAAACGTTATCAGGAGTCAGCCGCGTGATTGCCGGCGATCCGTATGAATTACGGATTTACGATCCGAAGACAAAGGAAGTCCGCCGGGAAACCTTAAAGCCGCAAAAAAGCAGTCCGGCGTTTAAGTGGAATGTGAAATTTTGATATTGCCGGACATTTTCGGACATTTTTCTTTTTTCGGCAATGCCCGATAGCCGATAACAGACGAGAAGAGGGTGTGGATCGTCCGCTAATTTTTCCGAAAAGTGATGACTCGACCGGCAGCAATCATTTCCTTTATCGTCTCACTGTTATTATCGGGCATTTTGTCCGGCGGATTGGTTTTTGCCCAACCGGCATTTCCGGCAGCACCATCGGGACAACCTGCTGCTCCTGTCCGCGGTCCGTTGCGGCTATCGCTGTTTTCACGTTCTTCGGCAACGCCGAAAACATCGCAACAGAATGCGGCGGTTGTTGCACCGGATTCTCCGCCGCAGTATGTGCAGCCGCAAAGAACGCAGCCGAATCCGCCGGTTATGCCGTCCAATAATTATCCGGCTGCCGGCGCACCGACCAGTTTTTTCGGCTCCCTTACGGCAACAAAACGGTATCCGGTTGAAGAAGTCCCGCCGAATGAACGGATCGTGTATGTTCCGTACAATTTGCCGCAGTCGCCTTACGGAATGAGAGGGCAGCCGATGCCGATGATGTGGGCTGAAGGTGCGGCAGCCAATGGTTATTGGTATCCGAATATGACGGCTTCAATGTATCCCTATCCGTTGCCGGGTATTCCAATGCACCGCCCTTCTTCTGCCGCCGCACCGCAGAATCCGCCGCCCGCGGGTGTACTTCCTGACGCTCCGCCGTGGGACGAAATATCAAGACAACTCTGGTTTTCCCGTCAGGGAAATTAAAAATTATTCCGGGCAGCACCCGTTGCCGGCTGTCGGGTAGAAAATCCGCCGGAAAACGCAGATACCAGCACTGTGCATCGGTACTGCCAAAACGAAAAGAGACCGCGGATATTCCTCGCTTACAAAACGTTTCGGATTACCAATTCGATGCGGTTGTTTCTTGCTCTTCCTTCCGGCGTGGCATTGTCGGCAACCGGCCGGCTTAATCCGCAACTGCGGGTTTCCACCGCGGCGGCGTTCCAGCGAAGCGTGTTGACAAAAAACTCCATCACCGCCATGGCCTTAATAGACGAAACATCATGTTTTTGAATCCGGTTCGCCGGATCGCCTGCCAAACTGTCCGTATGCCCTTCAACAGCAACAATGGAGTTCGGTGCAAACGCTTTAATCTCTGCTCCAATGGAACGCAGCACTTCTTCTCCTTCGGACGTTAATTGCCACGTATTCGGCATGAATAGTACCTTATCCATAATCTCGATATGTGTCTGACGCTGTGCATCGGCATAAACCGTAACGCCGGGTTTGTTGATCACCGGCAGTTTCGGAGCCGGATCAGCGGCTGTATCGGCAGCCGTACCCGGCGGCGGCGAAACAACAGCGGCGGCGGCTTTTAACTGTTCCTCATTTCTTTTGGATTCCGCTAATTGATGCTCCAAATTCTGAATTGTCCGGTTTAATTCTTCGATTTTTTTCCGATCTGCTTCGCTGCGGTATTGTTCCGGGAAGGGTTGTTCGGGCGGAGGGGGAGCGGACGGACGGTTTCTGTCCGGTGCCGGTGCAATGGGTATCGGCGAAAGATTGGCTCTGCTGCGGACGGCGGTATCGGGAAATTCATCCGGCATAATCGGACGAAAAGCGGCATAAATGTCCGGCGTGGCAGGTGCCGGCGGTAAAGCCGGCGGCACCTGCGGCGGAGGAACCGATACCTGGTTCGTTGCCGGTACAGAAACCGGCGGCTTCACGGACGCTGCCGCCGGGGACTTCTTATTAAAAATCCGGCAGCCCGTCGGCGCAGATAGAGAGACCGCAACGACCAGCGTTACGAAAATCTGCGCAAACCGGCTGACGGGAAAAAAAGCGGACATGATCAAAGGGTTGGCGATCCGAAAATCAAACAGACCCGAATAGGACGAACGACTCCGCAGATTATACCCTCTTCTGCCGCCGTTAACCGGGGAGAAAGGGAAAAATAACCGCAAATTCTGTTTTGCGGGTTCGGAATTTACAGATTGGAGCGTTTTTGACGGATACGGTCGTCCGCCGGTAAGGACTCGTTGCTCACCATTGATAGTTCAGAAATGATTCCGCTTTCCAAACAGCAACAAGATAATAATTACACGAAAACGCAGAAAAACAAGCGAAATCGTGTGAAAATCACAGGAAAATAGCGGTATTAACAGAGATGCTAAACAGTCGGGCAACCCTGCATTATTAGTCGACGAATGTCGGCTCTGCCGTCTGCCAGAATGCACTGATGGCTTCGTCGGAAAAATCCTCTCCCATACATAACGTCGCAATGTGTTGCGGTGGCGGTACGGCAGTAGGCGGGTGAGGGTCAGACAAAACCCGCCTGATCCGCTTTATAATGTAACACACAACGCAACCAAACACAATACCAAGTGTAGCGTGAAAAAGATCTCTCATATATCTTTAAAAATAGTGAAAACC
>JAIRPZ010000031.1 GCA_031256755.1 Planctomycetaceae bacterium | reverse complement strand
CAGACGCAGAGGCGGCATGCACGATTTTCGGATTATCTTTTTTTCACAATGTTTGAGAGTTCCCGGAGCATTGGCAAACAAAATTGTCACACCATCAACCGCTACCGTCTCGGCTGCCGCGACAGTATGGACTGCTTGGAAAAGAATCACTGAAACAACAATACGAAAATGTGTCAGCACCGTCATCAAACAGGGTTGGAGTCATGCTAATCTCTAATCCATTCCGGTTCCTTCCATGTTCATTCTTCCCGTTCCTTCATATTTTTTCCAGTGCCTCTACATGCTTTGGATTGACTTCTTTCATACGTTTCCACGCTTTTTGCATCAACACCCGAAACTCATTATGCATCGGTTCATCCCATTGATACAACCTCTATTTTAACGACCCGGCAACCGTTTGGGCAGCGACTCTCTCTCCGCAGCGAAAACCGCTGTACTTGCAAAAAACAACACGAAAAAGATAAAAACAAACCGCATGAGAAATTCTCCTTTTTCATAAGCAAAGCCATTACGCAGTATAATCAAAAGAAAGCGGCGCGACAAGTTTAGCAGTTGATTTTCACACATTCTGCAAGTTTTGACCGGACAGTACGTACCGTGAAAATAGGGAAATCAAAAAATGACATTTGCCGCCGGTGTGCTGTTCTTGCAGGAATACCGGATTGGTGGTAAAATCAGGACAAAGCCGGTTTTTCCTGACCGGTTCGATGTCCGCTTTACCCTGTTTTTTCCGATGTCCGCCCCTACAAAAAATCAGAAGATAGAAGCCCTCGTCAAACTTGTTCAGAAGAAAAGCCGCGGGGCCGGGCTGTGCGTTCCGCCGCCGCGGTCGGTTCTAGAAACGCTGATGTTTGCCGCCGTACTGGAAAACGCCTCGTTTGACCGGGCAAATGAAGCCTATGCCGTTCTGACCAATTATTACATTGATTGGAACGAAATCAGAGTTTGCACCGTTCGGGAACTTGCCGATACGATTTCGATGCTGCCGAATCCCGATGCCGCTGCGGGACGGATACGGAAATCACTGCAAAATCTTTTTGAAAAAACCTACGTTTTCGATCTGGAGGAACTCCGCAAAAAAGGGAAAGCCCTCGCGGAACACATGAAATTTCTTGAATCGATTCCTGCCGGAAGCCCGTATATGATTCAGTATGCGGCGCAAACGGCTCTTGACGGACACCTGTTTCCGATGGACGAAGCGACTCTGCGGATTATGCGCCGGCTCGGATTGTCACAGGTTTCGGCAGACGGTTCGCAGGAAATTTGTACCGGAATAGAACGGGTTGTTCTGAAAAAGAGCAGTGTGATGTTTGCAATGCAACTCCACCATTTTGCCGCCGATTTTTTTAATATTCCTGATTCACCGGAATTACTGGCTTTGTTGAGTGCGATTGATCCCAAAGCCGTTGAACGGAGTTGGACAGCACCGGTTCTGGTTCCGGCACCGGTACAAAAGGATTCCAAACCGGTTTCTCCTCCTTCGCCTTCTTCTACGCCGCCGAAGACCGCGACAGCGGCTGCCGCCGCCCCGAAACCGCCGGTAAAAGCATCGGAAAAGCCCGCTGCGGAGAAAACAGAGGCAACGGAAAACACCGCGAAAGCGGCGGAAGAAAACGAGGAAACAAAGGTAAAAGAACCGATTACGCCGAAATCCGCCCCGAAGCCGGTGCCGAAACCGAAAGAGACCGCACCGCCGGTAAAAGCAGAAACAAAGTCCGAACCGGAACCGGCTGCACCGAAATCCGCCCCGAAGCCGGTGCCGAAACCGAAAGAGACCATACCGCCGGTAAAAACGGAAACAACGTCCGAACCGGAACCGACAGCACCGAAACCGCCGGAGAAAAGTCCGGTGAACTCCCCAAAGCCGGCGAAACCGGAATCGCTGTCGAAAACGCTGCGGAAGGCAAAGCCGAAATAGTTTGCCCGGGATGATTGCCCGAAATAAGGCGGTGATCCGGGACGGCTGAACAGACCGCTCTGTTTCTTCTGTTCAAAAACCGAAGTAATTTTTTGCGTTATTGTAACAAATATCCTGCACAAGTTTCCCGATCATGCCGAAATCGCCGGGCAGCAAACCGGCTTCCATTTCGCCGCCCAGCAAATTGCACAAAATACGCCGGAAATACTCATGCCGGGTATAAGACAAAAACGACCGGCTGTCGGTTAACATGCCGACAAAGCCGCTCAATAAACCAAGATTCGAGAGCGTGTTTAACTGCCGTTCTATGCCCTCTTTCTGATCGAGAAACCACCAGCCGCTGCCGAACTGCATTTTCGGGGGGAACATACGGGTTTCTGCCGTCTGAAAATTTCCGATCATCGTGCAGAGCATTTCGTTGTCGGACGGATTGAGGTTGTAGACAATCGTTTTCGGCAGGATACCCTGTACATCAAGCGAATCGAAAAACAAACCGAGATGCCCGGCATAACCGTCGTGATCGGCAATCGAATCAAAACCGCTGTCCGCTCCGAGTTTAACGAACATACGGCTGTTATTGTTGCGGATCGCACCGATATGCAGTTGCATTGTCCAGTTCTTTTCCGCATTCCATTTTGCGATGTGAAACAGCACGGCATTTTGCAAATCAGTCCAATCATCGCCGGCGGTCAGATTCCGCACACTTCGGGTTCTGATGTCCTGCCGGACAGGTTTATAAAAGAACCGGCAAAAACCATGATCGGAAAGGCGGCAGCCATGTTCGTGAAAATAATCGTGCCGTCGGTACAGAGCAACGAGTAAATCGTCCAACGTATGGATTTTAAGATGTGCAGCCGCTCCGAGTTTATCGAGGTAGGCGTGATAGTCGTCTGCCAAAAAATTGACGGCTTTGTCGGGACGGAAGGTCGGCAGAACTTTGATACCGAAATTCGGGTCAGCGGCGATTTTCTGATGATGTTCCAGAGTGTCTGCCGGATCGTCCGTTGTGCAGACGAGTTGGACGTTCATTTGCCGCATGATGCCGCGGGCGGAAAAATGCTGCTGCTGCAATTTGGCGTTGGTATCGTTCCAGATGCTCTTTGCCGTTTCGGGAGACAAAAGCCGGTTCGTGATGCCGAAAGGACGGCGGAGTTCGAGGTGTGTCCAATGATAGAGCGGGTTGCGGAGTGTTTTCGGCGTTGTTTCCGCCCACTTCTCGAATTTTTCCCAATCGGAAGCGTTGCCGGTGATATAATGCTCATCGACTCCGGCGGCGCGCATGGCACGCCATTTGTAATGGTCGCCGGCAAGCCATACTTCGGTGATGTTGGAAAACCGGCGGTCTTCGGCAACATCTTTCGGCGGCAGATGGCAGTGATAATCAATGATCGGCATTGAAGCGGCGTAGTCGTGATAAAGACGGGCGGCGGCTTCGCTTTGCAGCAGGAAATTGTCGGTAAGAAATGTCATAGTGCCTGATTATACCCGGTTTCCGCCGATAATGTATCCTGCCCCGCAGCGGGGCTTTGAAAATGTTCCTTCGGAGAGTATTATACTTATGTCCCTTAAACGTCTATCCAATGACCGAAGCGGAATCCACTGCTTTTTGCCGGCAGTTAGCCCGTTCCCACTACGAGAATTTTCACGTTGCCGGTTTGTTTTTACCAAAGGCAATGCGGATTCCGTTTTGCATTGTCTATGCCTATTGCCGCTGCGCTGACGACATTGCCGATGAACATACCGGCTCGGCAGAATCCCGGCAACACGCTCTCCGGCAACTCGACGATTGGGAAACAAGACTCCATTCATGTTTTGATACGGATGAACCGCCGTCTCATCCGGTTTTTATTGCGCTGCGGAGTGTTGCACGAAAATTTTCTCTTCCGCAAGAACCCTTTGCCGATTTGCTGACCGCTTTCCGGCAAGACCAAACGAAAAACCGTTATGAAACCACAGAAGAACTGCTCGGTTACTGCCGCTATTCTGCCAATCCGGTCGGCAGAATCATCCTGCATCTCGCCGGCAAACCGTCCGCACAGCAATTCGAATGGTCGGATTCCGTCTGTACCGCTCTGCAACTCGCCAATTTCTGGCAGGATGTCAAACGCGATCAAGCCGCCGGACGGTGCTATATTCCCCGAAATACGGCACAAAAGTTCGGCGTAGACATTGAGCATCTCCATGATTCTCCCGAATTCCGCCGGATGATGCGGGAACTCACAGAAGATGCCCGAAGCCGGTTTGAAGCCGGACGACCGCTCGTCCGTGCGGTTCCGAAAATGTTCCGAACAGCAATTTCGTTGTTTTTGCAGGGCGGTTTGGCAGTTCTCGATGCCATCGAGCGCAGGCAATTTGACGTGCTGACGGAACGTCCGGTGCTGTCAAAGTGGACGAAATTGTCTCTGCTGCTCCGCACTTTGATCGGGACGCGGTCATAAAACACAATTAAGTATTGACGTTCTCAAGAGACACGGCGGTTCAAAAAACGATCCCTGTTTTGATGTACAAAACGGTCGGCGGTTTTGCCCAGCGGTGTCCGTTAGAATAAAGTTCACGGGCAAAACTGCCGCCGAACTCAAAATAACAGCCGACTTGTCCCTGTAAAGCATAATCCATCCCCATTCCAAGCCGGACATCGTTGTAATCCGTTAAGCCGAGCGGATCAATACTCCAACTTCCGCCTGCATAATCCGCACAGACATATCCCCGCCATTCGGTCTGCTTTTCGCTCCACAAACGCCGGGAAATTTTAGGGTTCGGAAACACCGCTTTCACTTCCCAATTTTCATCGGGATTCCACACGATTCCGCCGGTCGGCAGCCATTGTACCCGCTCGCGTCCCAGATAGAGAACGCCGAAATGAACACGCATCTGGTCTTGTGTGCGGAAAATTCCCTCAACTTTGCCGATGAAACGGAATGATTGGGACGAAATTTTTTCAAAATCAGAAAAAATACCGAAACGCCCCCACGCATTCACACGGAAAGCATCGTTCAATTTCGGTTCGGCACCGAAGTCAACATACGCTTCGAATCCGTTTGGTGCCATACCGGGTGAACTAACCGGTCCGTTCCACCACACGATACTGCCGCCGGGTGCTGCATAAAAAAAACCGGTATGACTCGAATTGGTTCCGTTGTCCGGTATCAATGTACACGGAAAGGCCAGTTGCATCCGCAGATCGATTTTATCCATACCGAAACTGTTGGTTTTATGGCCGCCCGGTAAGCGGGTATATTCTACGGACGTTCGGTCCCGGAACCGCCGGATTGCCGAAGCGGTTTCGGGAATAAATTTGTCGAAATCACCGGAAAAACTGCTGGAAGATGCTTGTCCGGTATTGCCGATGTTGAGAAGTGAACCGGTTGACAAGGGGGATGCGGAAGCGTAGGGATCGAGCGGCGGCAAAACGGCGGGGACAGCGGCAGCGGGTGCGGGGGGCGGAGTTACGGGCGGAACGATATTCGCCGGAGCGGTGTTTTGAGCAACCAGTACCGGTTGAAAGGAGTGTGTCGCTGCCGATAGGGATGCCGCAGAAAACCGGAGCGGGGCTTCGCCAGCAGTAATGGAACCGTAACCGAGCGAGTCGTAAGAAATCGGTGCCGGCATTTGCGCAACAACAGCAACGGGTATCTGCAAAAGCAAGACACCGGCAGCGAGCAGGGCAAAAATAAACTCAACTCGGACAGGCATTACCGGTTACGGTAATCATTTCCGAAAAAAAGGACAAGGGCAATCCTGATCTGTTGACGCTGTTTGCTGCGGATGATATGATTGTGCTGTTTGAATATCTTGATGACTGATTGACTTACCCCTCTAACAAACTTATTCATGATGTTACGTTCCCTTGTGTTCCCGCTTGCCGCCGCTTTTGCCGCCGCACTGTTTTCCGCATTGTCTCTTCCGCTTGCCGCTGCCGCCGAAATCAGCATTATTCCCGCACCCCGGAATCTCGTCCTGAAAAACGGCACCGCCAAAATTATCAGCAACGGCACCGTTGTCAGCAGTCCCTCGCCGGTGCTGAAACCGGAAGCCGAAAAATTGCAGCAATTTATCAAAGAACAAACCGGTGCCGCTGCGGTTGATTTTATCAAAGGCGATACCGGTGTCCCTTGCATCACTATCATTGAAGACAAAACACTCGGAGCGGAATCCTACCGGCTCAATATCAGTCCGAAAAATATCGAAATATCTGCTGCCGATGCCGCCGGTGCGTTTTATGCCGGTCAGACACTGCTGCAACTCATCGGCAAAGACGGCAACGTCCCCTGTCTGGAAATCACCGATGCGCCCCGGTTTGCGTGGCGAGGTCTGATGATAGATATTGCCCGGCATTTTTTCGGCAAAGAAATTCTGAAAGAATACATTACCGTTATGTCGCGACTGAAAATGAACCGTCTGCACCTTCACCTCACCGATGAAGCGGGCTGGCGGCTGGAAATCAAACGGTATCCGAAATTGACGGAAACCGGTGCCGTCGGAAACTGCACCAGCCCCGACGCACCGCGGGCTTTCCTGACACAGGACGATGTCCGCGAATTGGTCAAATTCGCCGAAGAACGGCACGTGATGATTGTCCCCGAAATCGAAATGCCCGGTCATTTTTCGGCAGCATTCCGTTCCTATCCCGAATTGGCGGACGCTTCCTTTGCGTGGCAGAAGTGGCAGGGATTTGTGCTG
Source organism: Planctomycetaceae bacterium (assembly GCA_031256755.1). Classification (GTDB taxonomy): domain Bacteria; phylum Planctomycetota; class Planctomycetia; order Pirellulales; family Thermoguttaceae; genus WRKP01. The sequence continues at coordinate 2,927 of JAIRPZ010000031.1, read as the reverse complement.
AATCCGTCCAAACCGGAGGTCTATGAGTTTATCGAAAATGTGCTGAAAGAAACCGCCGCTCTTTTTCCGTCGCCTTACATTCATCTCGGCTGCGACGAGGTTTCCTTCGCCAAAAAACATTGGGAAAAGGACGCAGGCATTCAGCAGTTTATGAAAGAACAACAGATAGCGGACTTGTCGGCACTGGAACATTATTTTATCCGGCGTGCCGCCGCGATGGTCAAAGGGCTGAACAAAACAACGGTCGGCTGGGACGAAATCATTCCGGCAAAAGTGCCGCCGAAACAGAGTATCGTGATGAACTGGCGGAGCGGTTCGCTGGCGAAAGCCTTGAATGCCGGCTACCGGGTGATATTAACGCCGAACAATGTTTGCTACTTGGATTATATTCAGCATTCGTCGCATAATACTTCCGGTCGTGGCAGCGGCGGAAAAGCAACGCGGACGATAGAGGCACTCTACAAATATCCCGATTCGGAAAAAAACATTCCGGCGGATAAATTGCCGCAGATTGTCGGGATTCAGGCGAACATGTGGACGGACATTTGCGGCGATAACCGGAAACGTCTTGATTTTATGGTTTTTCCGCGTGCGGCGGCTCTTGCCGAAAGTGCGTGGACTCCGGCGGAAAAGAAAAACAAAGCGGACTTTGACCGTCGGCTGCGGAATTTTATGCCTTATCTGGATGCGAAGGGGATTTATTATTTTAATCCGTTTGAACCGGAAAAAACGCCGGAACCGGCGGAAAATCCCGGTAAAAGCGTCAGCACACCGTGGTGAACGGAAACGGCGGTGCGACCGGACGTGTTCTAACGGGGAAAATACTGGTACAATGGAACTATGGCTACAGATTCGGCACCTGCGGATTATTCCGGTATACGAGACGAATACATCCGCTCACTTCATCAGACACCGGTGCAGATTGCGGCGGCACTGTCCGGCGGCGGCACGCTTTTCATCAGCGATCTGCTGACCGTACCGGGCGGTTCGCGGACACTCATCGATGCGGTCGTTCCGTATTCTCTAGAATCGCTTGCTCAATATATCGGACGGTTTCCTGATCATGCCTGTTCGGCCCGCACGGCACGAAATATGGCGATGACCGCTTTTTTTCATGCCCGGCGGATTCTCCGTTCCGAAATTCTCCGAAAATGCGGACAGATCGACACTGATCGGATTTCTCCGCAAAAAACGGACGTTTCGCACGATTTTGAGGACTTAACGGAATCCGTCATCCTGCGGGCAAACAATTTTACGGAACCGGCGGATGTTGACGAATTGGACGCATATCATCACGTTATCGGTATCGGCTGTACGGCATCCCTTGCGACCGACCGTCCGAAACAGGGAGAACTCCGTGTTCACGCTGCTGTTCAAACATTGCGGCGGACGATTCAATTTTCGCTGCACCTCCAAAAAGATGCCCGTAGCCGGTGGGAAGAAGAACGCCTTGCTGCCGATTTGATATTAAATGCTGTCGAAACCGCCAGACTGGAAACGCTGAAATCCGTTCAGCATTCTCATGCAGCGGATTTGTTTCCGAATACCGGTCAATCTGATGAAGACGCTTTTTGTCCGGTTTTCAGCGATTCTTCCTCTTTAAATTTTCCGTTACAAGAAATCATTCCGCTGCGGCTGAAGCCGGGAGAATTCGTTCAGGGACGGCAAACGGTCGGTACGGCTCCGCTGGTTGATCTTTTTTTCGGTAAACTCGAAGCGGTCTTATGGATGAACAACGGTATTCTGCATTTTGTTCCGCGGAAAGGTGCGGCGTATGCGGCACCGCCGTTTAATCCGTATGCGGAATTTACTCAATCCGTGTTTCCCGGATCGTTTAACCCGATTCATAAAGGTCATTTAGAAATGATCGGATTTGCGGAACAGCGTTTACAGGGAAAAGTATCGCTTGAAATTTCTGTACAAAATGTCGATAAGCCGCCGCTGGATTATATTGAATTGCAGCATCGTCTTGAACTCATCGGCAGGGAAAAGCCGAAGCAGCCGGTTTGGCTTACACAGACACCGCTCTTCGTCAATAAATCGGAATTATTTCAGGGGGCGGCATTTGTGGTCGGGGCGGATACCTTAAAACGTTTTGCGGACTTGCGGTTTTATCATCGGAACACGCATGAACTTCACGATGTATTGAGAACGATTGCTTTCCATAACTGCCGTTTTCTGGTGTTTGCCCGGAAGGGAAAGACCGGTCTGGAGTCGCTGGAAACGCTGGAAATACCGGACATGCTTCGCAGTATTTGCGATGAAGTGCCGCCGTCTGTTTTTACGATGGACATTTCGTCCGGCGATATACGGAAAAACGATCCTGATTATTAACGGCTGGTTTGCAGCGGCAGCATTGACTGTTACGAAACCTGCCGCCTTTCTTGCGGAGTTCCCGAAAAGTGTTAAAATCAGGAAAATTAGTTTTTCCGGCAATTTCCTCCCCTAACAATGTTCTATTTGCTTCTCGCCGTTATTGTTTTCGGTTTTGGTTTCCTTCTGTATTTGTATTACCGCGATCAAAAACAAGAGAAAAATTCGTACCGTACGAATGCGTTTCACATTTGCCGAATCGAAGCCCTTGAAGAAAGGGATTTTCTTTCTGCCTCGCCGCTCGGTGATTTTTATAACGATGACAACGATGATTACGAACCGCCGTATAATCCCAGTGATACATACATTGAGTACAACGCTTACAGCAATGCCGCTGCGCAGCAAAATGCACCGGAAATGTCCGCCGCTGCCGATTTGAATATTTCTCTTTATACGGCTAATCCTGCAACCGTCACCGCTGCAAGCGATGCTTATGAAATCAACACCAACACTGCCGAAACCGCTTTTTTGAACACAATGCAGACATTTACGTTTGCGGCAGCGTTCAAAGTTGATTCAACAGCGGGCTGGCATTACATTCTTTGCCGGGATTG
>JAIRPZ010000001.1 GCA_031256755.1 Planctomycetaceae bacterium | reverse complement strand
GAGGGTTTGCAAAAATTCCTTACGGTTTAAGTTCATAACAGTGTCATTGTTTTGTAAAGGGCTTTTCATCTTGTAAAGCACCTTGTAAGAGACCGGCGTATTATAAACTAAAATCCGTTTGAAAGCAAGCCGAAAAAAAATGAGGACTGGAAGGAGAGGGCGGAGCCGGGCGGGCAGTATTTTTATGGAACAGATCATTATTAGGGAAAGAGAGAGGAAAAATCCTGCTTTTCCTTCCCGCTTCCTTGTAAAATAAACATGGCAACGGGTCAGGCAACGGTTTCATCGTTATTTTCCTGACAGAATTGACAAGATATTATATTATTTTTATGATAAATTATACTATGCTCTGTCCGTCCGGCAAAACTCCGGTCAAATCCGGTGTATCCCCGTGCCGGATGATCATACGGGACAACAAACGCCATGAAGAATGACATCCCCGATTCCGAATCTTTGAAGTTATCCATTCCGGCAGTTCTTTCCGAAGCCGCCGAGTTTGCCAAACAGGGTACGCCGCCGGAAAAGTTTCCGCCGGAATTGCTGGGCAAGGCATTTGCCGCTCTTGCACTTGCCGAAACCCATTTGCGGCACGTCCGCGAGCGGCAGCGGCTTTCGACTCTTCTCGAAGAATTCTGCCGGTCTGTTCATCAATCCCTCGATGTCAAACCGGCAGCATACACCATTGCCAACGAAGGACGGCGGCTGATCGAGTGTGACCGCGCCAGTGTGGCTCTTCGGGACGGTCGGACTTGCCCGGTCATTGCTGTCAGCGGTCAGGATACGATCCACAAACGGGCAACGGCAGTGCGGCTGCTTGGAAAACTTGCCGCTGCCGTTATCAAAGCAGGCGAACCGGTTTGGTACACCGGCGATACCGCCGATTTGCCGCCGCAAATCGAAAAAGCCATTGAAAATTACGCCGATCATTCGCACTGCAAAATGCTTGCCGTTGTTCCTCTTTTGCGTAACAAAAATAAAAATGCGGCGGAAGACGAAGATAAACCGAAAAAACGGAAAACGGTCAATACCGCTTTCGGAGCGTTTATTGTCGAGCAGTTTGATGACGGACGAATCCCGGACTCGCTGCGGAAACGGATTGACACCGTTGCGGAACACGCCGCTGCGGCACTCGGCAACGCTTTGGAACATCGCAGCATTTTATTTTTGCCGGTATGGAAAACACTGGGAAAAGCAAAACGTCTGTTTGCCGCCGATCTTCTGCCGAAAACCGCATCGGTGATGATTCTTGTGTCCGTCCTTGCCGCAGTGCTGATTTTTATGCCATGGAAATTTCAAATGCACTGCACCGGCACATTGGAACCGGTGAATGTCCGCCGGATTTATTCGCCGCTCGATGCCGAAGTGAAACAATTGTTCGTCAATCACAATGATCCGGTGGTCGGACCTTCGGTCGAAGCGGACGGCATTGAATATCGGGGGACTACGCTTTTGGAACTCCGCTCGCCGGAATTGGAGTCGCTTGACGCGCAACTTCACGGCGAACAGCAGGAAATTACCGAAAAAATGGCCTCGCTGACCCGAATGTTGCAGGGGCAGTTAAATGATTATGACCGTGCCGATCTTGTCGGGCAAATGGAACGGGCAAAGATTCAGCATGAAACGGTGCGGAAGAAACTGCAAATTTTTGAGTTGAAACAGAAGCCGGAATTGATGATGACTTCGCCGATGAAGGGAACGGTTGTTTCATGGGATATTCAACGCCGTCTTTCGGAAAAACGTCCGGTCAGCCGGATGCAGTATCTTTTGGAGATAGCCGATTTGGAGGGAGCGTGGCAGTTGGAGTTGTCGATGCCGGAAAAACGGATGGGACGTATTATGGATCGGCAGAAACAGTTGCCGGACGGGCGGCTGCGGGTGGAGTTTGTGCTGGCGACGGACCCGGCAGCGAAATACTACGGAACGGTTTCGGAAATTCATGATCGGGCGGAAGTCCGGTCGGACACCGGCAGTGCGTCGGCGGCATCGGACAGTTTGAATACGGTGCTGATCAAGGTTGCGCTGGACGATCAGAAATCGCTGCCTGCTGCGCTGCGTCCCGGTGCGGAGTGCCGTGCAAGAATTGACTGCGGCACTCGTCCGCTGGGTTACGTTCTGTTTTATGAGGTGATCGCTTTTGTCCAAAAAAACGTGTGGTTCCGGTGGTTCTGATGAACGGATGTTTCGCCGTATCATACGGGGGCATCTTGACAAGAGACAGAGCGGGAATCTATAATCACACGAGCGAAAAAGAAGCGGGGTCGCCTTTGGAACAGAGCAAACTGAAACAGTACATTTACATTGTTCAGGCATCGTTAGAGCCGTCAAGATGCAAAATCGGCAAGACGAATGATCTTGAACGGCGTTTGAAAGAATATAACAACATCACCGGTAAATCAAAAAAAGATGTACTGCGAAATGCACAGAAGGTAAAAAATGATAAATTTTATACCCGGTACGAAGATATTGAGACAGAACTTTCGATGTATCCGAAAAAGATTTGGAAAAATAAAACGGTGTTTTGCAACGGTGATGATGCGGTTGATAACAATGGAAAAAACACTTCGGCGTTTGCACTTTATTTTTTGCGGAACTTTCAGGTACTGGGTTTGAAAAAACTGATATGCACTCATTACGGCGGTCCTGTCGATTTATTTAATCAAGGGCCCAAAGGTTATGTATTCACAAAAGACGGATTTTCGGAAATAAAAACATCTCCTCCCAATTATACGGGGAGTTTTGACGACCCGTTGTCGTTGAAAATCCTGAATGAAGAGGCAGATATTGTCTGCACGAATCCACCGTTTTCAAGAGCCATCGAGTATTGGAAAACTGTCATTGAGAGCAGGAAAAAATTCATCATCATCTCGAACATTGCCAATCCTATCACAAAAGCATTTATTCCGTATTTCCGGGATCATAAAGTATGGGCGGGATATAACCGAATTGATTATTTTCTCAA
>JAIRPZ010000270.1 GCA_031256755.1 Planctomycetaceae bacterium | reverse complement strand
TTCGCGTGCGACCTGTACGGCAGGCAAAAGCAGCGAGATCAGCAATCCGATGATCGCGATCACGACAAGGAGTTCAACGAGCGTGAAGGCTGACCATTTGCGGTAGGTCGCCTCTCGCCGAGAGGCGACCTACCGTTAGGCAACCTCATTGTTAGGTGCCGATGTTGCCTCTCGGCGAGAGGCAACCTACCTGCCGTCTGATGCCCGGCGAGATCAGATTGTCCCCCCCCCCTTTTTTTGTCTATTTTAACGTTTTCTCCTGCCGCACCGAAAGGATTGGCAGGGTTTGTGTCCGTTTTTGCGGACGATAACAACAATGCGGTCGTCATAAAAAATCTCCTGTGGTTAAGGTTTTGCAGAAAAATCTGCGGTCAAGTAAGTTTTCCCGAGGAAACAGCCGGGACACTGTTTGTATGGTAACTTCACGGCTGCACAACCGGTAAACCTAACCGCCGGACATAACGCAGCGGTACCGTTTCCGGTGAAAGCGGATTTTTCGTTTCAGAAATCATGTCCGGTTTCACACCGCCGTGATTGTCTGTTTCTTCCGTATCCGGGCGGACGAAACGCCGCAATTTCGGATTCGGATTTTCAAATTCTCGGCCGTCAAATGTTCTGCCGAACAAATCCCGCAGTTCCCAAATCGGTTCCGCCGGCTGCGTCCCAAACGGTTCCGTCGAGTAATACTCAAACACAAGACGGTTCGGCTTGACACGGATTATCAAAAAACCGACCCGGTTCAGTTCTTGTGCTATCGGCGTTTCCCGACTCAAGAACGGTGCCTGCGGCGTGTAAAACTTGTGTGCCGCACTGCCGCAGATGATTTGACACACTTCGGCATGCCCGTTAGGGCTTTTCACGTTTGACCGGTGGTACATATGATCATGTCCGCAAAGGTAATAGCGGACTTTGTATTTTTGCAGCAGTGCAAAAAATGCATCCTGCACTTCGACCGGCGCATCCTGATCCGTTTTTGTATCATTAAAGACGTTGTCTTTATGATTTTGTCCTAACAGATTCTTGTGAGCAAAAACCATCGCAAAGCGGTAATCGTTTTTCGATAATTCCGATTCCATCCATGGAAGATAATCCCGAATGGTATACGCTCTGCCGGTTTCGCTGCCGTCATCGGCGATCGGAAACGTATCGAGCAGGATAAACTTTCCTCCTTTATGCGTGTAGGAATAGGTCAGCCCTGCCGCATTGGGAAGAGCGGGACTGTTTCCGCCCCGTCCCGGATTGCCGGGCAATTCAGGAAACGCTTTGCGGAAATCGTATGTATCTTGAGCCACGCGTCCGTCATGATTGCCCCGCACCGGGTAAAAGCCGATGCCCGCCTGACGCAATGCGGCATTATGTTTCGCCCGTGTTCGGAATGCGTCCGGCGACGGTTCCTGTACGAGATCGCCGACTTCAAGAACGAAGTCAACTTTCTGCCGGATAACTTCGGTATTCATGGCATCAATGATATGAATGGCGGTTCCGTGATACGGTGCCTCCATATTGGTTTTCCATTGGGTATCGGGATAAACTGCAAACGACCATTCCGGTTCGTCCGTTTTTTTATCCGCCGCCCAAGTATTCAGTGCCGGCAGCATCAGCGATGTTCCGGTTGTCAGCAGAAATTCCCTGCGTGTAAAGTCCATCGTTATTATCTCCTTGTTTGTAATGGGGTGAAGGATTATCTTTTCCGTTTCGGTAATTCAATGGCAAAATCATTTTTTCCGGCAATGACTTCAACGGTTTGCACGATTTTCGTTCCCGACAATTCAGCGGGACAGTCCGGCAGCGTGGAATCCATTTTGTTTACACGGACAGCGTGTTTTGCGATGACCGCCCCGTCGCCGGGTTTGTATGTGGAAATATGGAACTGCCCGTTTTCGTCTGTCATGCCGAAACCGGTTTTGCCGACAAGGACGGCATCACCGTCCCGCACCGGTGCAAAATAGACCGATACAAAAGTCACCGGTTGACCTTCGCAAAGAACAGTGCCTGTCGTTTCTGCCAGCGGAAACTGTTTCGCTCCGCCGCATCCTGTTAACGTAACAAAAAATAGGGGAATGATGATAGTTCTCATGGGATTAGGATAATCATTAATGGTTGTCAGTACGAATTGAAAGTGCTGTCCCATGCGGAGACAGCCGGTTAGGTGCTGTGTTGCGGATCAAAGTCCGACAGACATGTTGTCATCTCTTCCGTGCATCCAGTTGTAAATATCGCTGGCAAGGTTTTCGCTCACGAACCGGACACTGCCGTCGCCAAGCCCGAAGTTCACACCGCCGGTGTGCTGACTGTAAGCCGCATCGTCGCTGACAGCGTTCTTCGGTTTGGAAGACCCCGGTGTCGGAAAAAACCAGAGATTTTTGTACGGACCGAGGTTAATCATCGCCACGACTTCGCCGGTGATGCGGGATTGTTCGTCATTGACCTGCGCACCGATCCACGTCGGATAATCATCAACGATTTCGCCTTTGTTGTCCGCCGGAGCATACGCGGACTCGCCGATCATGAAGGTGTTGCTTAAACCGTCTGTAGCCGCGGCGAGTGCAACGGGGCCGTTGCTTTCCGAGTATTTCATCAGCAAGCCGTTGTTGCTTCCGATTTCATCCATGTTCGGACCGTCGCTTCCGCCGCAGCCCTTGTAATCCGAAGTTGCATAACCGATGATTCGGGGATCAACCGGCAATGCCTTATAACCGACAACGTCAAATACTGCCGGTGCGTGCGAAGGCAGCAAGGAACTGGGACAGCGGAAAATGGAAATGATTTGGTCTCCGCCCGGCATGACTGCCCCTGTTGCCGGTTTGCCCTGCGCTTTGTAGTATTGCGTGAATACGCCGTCCATTTTGATCTTGTCGGCGTTGTCTGCTTGGGAATAGGATTGATACCACGCTTCCCGCTTTGCCGCAATGCCGGCGGTTTCGTAAACGCCCTGCTGTTCAATGAACGGCAGGAGCATGGCATGAAAACTGAATCCCTCGTCCAGTGCGTCGGGTGCTTTATCGCCGATGATTTCATCCGGTGCGGCATAAATACCGACCGGCAATTCTTCACTATTGGCAGCGGCGTAGTTGTGATTTGCCAAAACAACCTGCTTAATGTTATTGCTGCACTGCATTTTGCGTGCGGTTTCGCGTGCAACCTGTATGGCAGGCAAGAGCAGCGAGATCAGCATCCCGATGATGGCGATCACGACAAGCAATTCAACGAGCGTAAACGCTCCGGACAAACGGTTCTTTTTCATAAAAA
>JAIRPZ010000231.1 GCA_031256755.1 Planctomycetaceae bacterium | reverse complement strand
ATTCAAGAGGATTAAAGCGGATTCTATGAAGAAAATGAAACACTCATTTCCTTCCGCTACATGTCCGCCATTTTACCTTTTCCTTTCTTTTTCTCATTCACATTTTTTTGTGAAACCGGCAAAAACAAGGCAGTATCCCTTTAATTGCCGTGTAGAAAAATTGGTAACCGACTTGATAACATAAGGGAAATTTGCCTCGTTTACATCTTTTTGTGTAAGACGGACAAGATTAGAAACGGTATTGATTGCCTGCGATCCACCCCAAATCGCCTTTTCAATCACCGCCAAATCCGCCGCATGGTCTTTTGCCTCCCAAATCGTCTTAAGTAAGTAATATCGATTTAATGACAGTTTAACCGTTCCTCCCTGCCAGCGAATTTGCCGCCGCTCTTCGATAAACTCCAGCGGCATTTCACTCTCTTCCGGCTGAAACAGTTGCCGAATCGCTGCCTCTTCCTTTGCCAACGCCTCTGCAAGCAGCCGCAAATGTTCTTTACTTTGCCGGCGCAATTCTAAAATGTTTTCTATCGTCATGGCGAAGAAAAACAGTTGCCGAGCAGCAGACAAGACCGCTTTCAGACAGGAGCGGTGCGTTCCAAAGACAGGTTTTCTTCCCTCGTTCCAATGAGGTGCATTGCAAATTTCAACATTGCGCCGCTGAAGATTTCCCATTGCAAAAGGCGCAGACGCTCCCTTACAGGAGCAACGTTGCTTTCCTTTTGCATATTGGGACACTTCACACGGCAAGCCGTTTGGAACGTGAAGTCAACCAATCCGTCCGAAGACGGTTTTGGAATTGCTACGAACTCTAAATTTTTTGTTTCTGATTTCTGTTAATGATACGGCGCAACAACGCAATATATCATCAACAGGGCAGTATTGTACCCCGTTTTTGAGTTTGGATAAGAGGGGGACGGCAGGATGATAACGCCATCATCCTGTTTCATTTCCGGTATTTCTTGTAAAAAGCGATCAGTCCGTTGGTCGAAGAATCGTGCGAAGTGATGGTTTCGCCGCTTTGCAGTTCCGGCAACACCACACCCGCCAACTGTTTGCCGAGTTCCACACCCATCTGATCGTAAGAGTTCACGTTCCACACGGTTCCCTGTACAAAAATTTTATGTTCATACAGCGCAATCAGCGTTCCCAAGGTCTGCGGCGTTAATTTCTCGAAGAAGAAGGAATTAGTCGGACGATTGCCCGGAAACACTTTGGACGGTGCCAGACGTTTGACCTCGTCTTCAGGTAAACCGGCATTGCGGAGTTCCGCCGATGCCTCTTCCAGCGTCTTGCCTTTCATCAATGCTTCCGTTTGCGCCAGGAAATTCGACAGCAACTTCGGATGATGATCGCCGACAGGATTGTGCGAATTGACCGGTGCCAGAAAATCGCACGGGATCAGTTTCGTCCCCTGATGGATCAGTTGATAAAAAGCATGCTGTCCGTTTGTTCCCGGTTCTCCCCAGATAATCGGTCCGGTGGAATAATCAACCGGCGCATTGTCTCTGTCCGTTCCTTTGCCGTTGCTTTCCATATCTCCCTGCTGAAAATAGGCGGCAAAGCGGTGCATATATTGGTCATACGGCAAGATCGCCTGACTGTCCGCCTCCCAAAAGTTGTTGTACCAGATGCCGATCAAACCCATCAAAAGCGGAATGTTTTGTTCCGGCGGCGCGTTGCGGAAATGTTCATCGGCTTCATAAGCACCCGACAGCAATTCCTCGAAATGCTCCCAGCCGATCCCCAGCACAATCGGCAAACCGATAGCCGACCAAAGCGAATAGCGTCCGCCGACCCAATCCCAAAATTCAAACATATTTTCAGGATCGATGCCGAATTCTTCAACTTTTTTCCGGTTTGTGGAGAGTGCCGCAAAATGTTTGGCAACAGCGTCCGTCTGCGGTCGGCCGTTTGCCGTTTGCCCGGAGATAAACCATGATTTGGCGGTTTCCGCATTCGTCATCGTTTCCTGCGTCGTGAACGTTTTGGAAGCAATAATAAAAAGCGTTGTTTCGGGATTCAGTTTTTTAAGCGTTTCGGCAATGTGCGTGCCGTCCACATTGGAAACAAAAGAGAGATTCAGCCGTGTTTTATAGGGCTTTAACGCTTCCGTAACCATGACGGCACCTAAATCGGAACCGCCGATGCCGATGTTGACAATATCGGTAACCGGCTTGCCGGTGCAGCCCTTCCAGTCCCCGCTGATCACACGGTTTGCAAAGGACTTCATCCGGTCAGACACGGCTTTGATGCCCGGCATGACATCCTGTCCATCAACGACAACCGGTTTGCCGGATCGGCTGCGCAAAGCGGTATGCAGCACGGCGCGTTTTTCCGTTACGTTAATTTTTTCGCCGGCAAACATTTCGTCCCGCCTGCCGGCAACGCCGGTTTCTTCGGCAAGACGGAGCAGCAATCGGACGGTTTCTTCGGTCATCCGGTTCTTGGAATAATCGAAGAGAATGTTTCCGAGTTGAAGCGAAAACTTGCGGAACCGGTTCGGATCCTCCGCAAAGAGTTGCCGCATCGAAACGGTTTCGAGCGATTGTTTATGCTTTTGCAGATTTTGCCACGCAGCGGATTGAGTCAATTTGGACATGATACGGTTGTTTGATACTTTGCTGTTAAGGGTTTATTTTTGTTACGGATTATTTTTTAAGGATGAACATTTCTTCCGGCTTGATATTGAGGGATTCAAGGAGATCAAGCGGGCGTTTCAATTCATCTTTACGGTCATCGAAATTATTGCGTCCGACAGACAGCACCGCCCCTTTTTTTCGGGCGATTTCGATAAAGCGGTTTGACGGGAATTTGGACGGCGATTGGATTTCCAAGGCAACGTTGTTTTTGACGGCGGCATCGATCAATTTCGTCATCCGTTCTGTATTCCAGAATTCATCGCTGTATTTTTCCATACGCGGCGGCAGATATGTCGGATTGGCGAGTATCTGAATCGGCTCGTTAACGACGGTCAAACAGTGTTCAAAATACCGGTCAAGCCATGCCGGCGGATCGGCAATTTCGTACTCATTTTCAAGCCAAAGTTTCTGCGGTTTGCCGTTGGGAGTCAACGCCATAATCATCGTATCGGCCAAGACATAGTCAATTTGTTTGGCATTTTCCGGTGAAAGCGTTTTGTACCAGTCACGGTCGTTCACCTGAATACCGACGAGCAAGGGAAAACGTTTGGCATCTTTGATGAATGTTGCCAGTTTTTCGTTATCTGACAGGGGCCAGCCCTTGCCGGTATTTTCCAAAACACCGCTTCGGATTCCGGTTCGCTTTTCCCAATCGAATGCTTTTTCTGCGGTCATTCCGCCGCGCAGATGAATATGATAATCAACCAGCGGGATATTTTTTGCCTTTAACCGGGCAACTTGTCCGAGCATTTGCGGCGACGGCTGCGGAAATTCTTCAGCAGCGGCAGCAATACCGGAAAGAAACAGGGGACAAAACAGCGAAAGGAAATAACGCATCATTTGTGTATCAACGTACGGGGCGGCAGCGTAAGGGCGACAACATACCGCCATTGTAGCGTATGAAAAGAAAAAAACAAGCGGCCGGCGAAAAACCATGCCGTTGTATTTTCCTTTTGATTCGGTAAAATCACCTGCCGCATGGACGACAATGAGACCTATTTTGAAAGATTGCTTTCTGAACCGCTGTCTGCCGAAACGGTAAGCGAAGTTTCTCCGCCGCCCAAGCCGGTCGAAAAAGAAACCGCTGTGGCCGTCATTGATGCCAAAGCATTGCTGAAAGTTTTCGGACCGTCCGATATGTATTTGCGGCGTATCCGGGAAGCCGTTGGTATCAAAGTGACCGTTGACGGCGGAAAAGTGCTGCTTCGGGGAAGTGCCGATGCTGTTCAGCGGGGATCGCATCTTCTTGAACAATTACAGCGGTTCGCCGTTAAAAGCGATTGTCTCAATCCTGACGACATTCAGCGGGCGATCTCCGAAGTCCTGCACGGCAAAGCCGTTTCCGATACGAAACCGATTGATGTTTACGGCGGTAAACAAATTCGTGCGAAAACAGACGGACAAGCCCGGTATCTCGAATTGCTCCGCAGCAAAGTCGTTGTGATTTGCGCCGGTCCTGCCGGGACAGGCAAGACCTATCTTGCTGTTGCAAAAGCGGTGGAAGCGTTGAAAACCGATGCCGTCAAAAAAATTGTGCTGGTGCGTCCGGCGGTAGAAGCCGGCGAGAGTTTGGGTTTTCTGCCCGGCGATTTGCAGGCGAAGATCAATCCGTATCTCCGGCCGCTGTTCGATGCGCTTGCGGATATGATTGACAGGGACATGCTGAAGCGGTATATGGATGAAGACCGGATCGAAGTCATTCCGCTTGCCTATATGAGAGGGCGGACGCTCAACCATGCGTCGATTATTCTGGATGAAGCACAAAATACAACGGTTGCGCAGATGAAGATGTTTCTGACCCGAATGGGCGAGTCATCAACGATAACGGTTTGCGGCGATATGACGCAGATTGACTTGCCGGATCACAAACAGAGCGGTTTGATAGATGCCCGAAGACGGCTTTCGCACATTGAGTCCATCGGAATGCTGCAACTTGACCGGAGCGACATTGTCCGTCACCCGCTCGTGCAGCAGATCGTCAATGCGTATGAATGACCGGCTGTTTTTAACGGATAAAAAATTTCCGTAACAAAATTGAAGACCGGAGCAAACTCGGCTTTATATGACTGTGTTTTGTGCGCAAATCTTTTTGACCGTTTCGTCCGGCTCGGTTTCCCGGTAAAGCGTCTTGTTCCATTCCGCACCAAGCATAACCACATTAATGCCCGATCCGATCCCAAGCAAGGCAATTTTGCTTCCGTCCCGGACAAAACCATTTGCCGTACCGATAGCCGCCGCCGTCGGCAAGGCCGCACTGCCGGTGTTGCCGAGATATTCCAATGTCGAAAAATTCAACTCCGGCGGAATATTTAACGTTTCAAAAAGTAATTTCTGATGGGCTATCCCGACCTGATGGCAAAATGTCCGGTCAATATCCTGCCGCTGCCAGCCCGATGCCGCCAAAAAATCATCAAAACAAAGTTTCGCCGCCTCCACACCGGCAAACATTAATTTCACCGAATCCGTATTCATCAGCGGATTCATCGCATCGCCGCCGGATTGATCCGAATCGCTGCGGCAAAGATCGCAGAATTTTGTTTCCGCCCGAACCGCACCGCCGACAAGACGGTTGCCGGTCTGCGATAAATCCCGATGCACAAGCAGTACCGCCGCACTGCCGGAACCTATCGTCAGCGAAGCAAAAACCGATTTCACATCCCGGCGGGTCAGCGTCAAATCCTCGTTGAGATGTTTGATGGTGGATTCAAGAAACGATCGGGAACTTTCCGTGCCGACAACGATACCCGCCCCGATGTGTCCAAGTTCAATCATATCGGCAATTTGAATGATACCGCTGACAATTCCCAAACAAGCGTTGGAAATATCGTACACAAATCCCTGCGGCGGCAGTCCGAGCGAGTGATGAATACTGCACGCCGTTGCGGGTTCGAGATAGTCCCGGCAAACGGAACCGTGAATCAGCGCACCGATTTTTTGCGGATCAAAACCGGTTTGCCGGAGCAACTTCTGCACAGTCAAAAGTCCTTGCTGACCGGGCATCCGGCCGGTTTGCCAAACCCGCCGTTCTTTGATGCCGGAAAGCCATTCAAGCCGTCCCTGCGGCAAACAGAGACGCTGATAGACCGGTTGACAGCGATCCTCTATGTCGTCCGTGGAAACCGATTCTTCCGGCAGCGAGTAAGCGAAGGATTCGAGACAAACGTTTCGATACTGCATAGGATCAAGGCGGTGCGGGAACTACATAGCGAGGGTAGCGGTTTCGTTTTCGCGGAGCAAACGCTCGCCTTCGAGCAGAATGATGACCGACTCGCCGACTTTGCCCATTCCCTGAATGTAGCCGGCACTGTCCGCCCCTGCCGTTTTCGGCGGCGGAGAAATTTGATCATCTTCGATACTGCGCACTTCATTGACCGTATCCACGACCAAGCCGACCTGCACGCCGCTGATATTGACCACGATGATACACGTCCGCTCATCGTAATCCCGCGGCTGCATATTGAACCGCAGACGCATATCAAGCACCGGTATCACCTGTCCGCGAAGGTTGACGACACCCTTCACGAACATCGGCATATCCGGCACTTCCGTAATTTTCTGCATCCCGACAATTTCGGTCACATAGCGGATTTCGATACCGTAATCCTCTTTGCCGAGCCGGAATGTCAGATACATATTTTTCAGCGTATCTTCGTTTTCGAGATTGGCTTGTTCGATGGTTTCGTTTAACTTGTTCAATTCGGCAGCCGTAACTTTGTTCGGGGAATTCGATGACATAGTCGTTCCTTGTTAATATTTTCCTGCAATGGCAACAAATGCGGAATCATTATACTCTTTTTTTCTTCCGGCAGAACCCCCCGTCAACTATTTTCCGCAGTAGTCCACCGCTCTGGCAATTTCGATATTGAGGTCGGCACGCGGCACAATCCGGTCAATATAGCCGTGTGCCAGCAAAAACTCGCTTGTTTGAAACCCTTTCGGCAATTCGGTTTTCAGCGTTGCCTGAATCGTTCTCGGACCGGCAAAGCCGATCATGGCTTTCGGCTCGGCAAAAATCAGATCGCCGAGCATGGCAAAACTTGCCGCCACGCCCCCCATCGTCGGATTGGTCATCACTGAAATATACAATCCGCCGGATTGGTGCAGGCGGGCTAATGCAGCCGAGACCTTTGCCATTTGCATCAGCGAAAGGATTCCCTCGTGCATTCTTGCCCCGCCGCCGCTGCCGGAAACGATGACCAGCGGCAGTTTTTCGTCCCTTGCTCTTTCGGTAATCCGTGTTAATTTTTCACCGACAACCGATCCCATACTTCCCATAATGAAATGCGAATCGGTAATGCCGAAGGCGATTTTCCGGGCGCGGACATTGCCGATGCCGACAACGGCGGCTTCTTTTAATCCGGTTGCTGCCTGATCGGCTTTGATACG
>JAIRPZ010000237.1 GCA_031256755.1 Planctomycetaceae bacterium | reverse complement strand
GTAGTGCGTCTGACGAAGAAGGAGCGCACTTTGCGGGAAGTAAGAGAACGATTGAGAGCAAAACCTCAAAACGATCGCCAAATGTAAAACTCCGAAACGGACTGGGCTGTCAATACCGGCAGCGGACGGAAAGAATTGATAATTAAATAGACGGCAGATTGCAGATAGCAGACGGCAGCAAGAAAGAATCTTTTCTTCTGCCGTCTGCTATCTGCGGTCTGCAAACTAATTATCAATTATCAATTAAAAATAGGTTTCCTGTTTTGATGACGCACGATCCATGCGGATTTTGCACTTCGGTAAAGCATCAATAAATTGTTTTCCGTAAGATTTACTGTGAATACGCGGATCAAAAACAACTACCAAACCGCTGTCGGTTTGAGTACGGACAAGACGACCGAATCCCTGTTTGAATTTTAAGATCGCCGACGGCAACTGATACTCGCCGAAAGGATTGCCGCCGCGATCTTTGATCCTTTCCACCTTGGCTTCAATAACCGGCTGAGTCGGAACCGCAAAAGGAAGTTTGGTAATAATCACGTTCCGCAGTGCCTGACCGGGAACATCGACACCCTGCCAAAAACTGTCCGTACCGAACAAAACACCATTCGGCTGCTGTTTGAAACGGCGGATCATCTCGCTGCGGCTGATCCCTTCCCCCTGAACAAAAAGAGGCATCCGGCGTTCCGAAAGCCAAGCCGTCAAATCCGAAGCACACCGTTTCAGCATTTGATAACTTGTAAAAAGCACAAAAGCACCGCCGCCGGTTTCCGATAGATAACGTTTCAGCATCATGTGATAAAACGGACGTAATTGCTCGTCTCTTTGCTCCGGCGGCGGAGCATCGCCGATCATCACCAGCGTGACCAGATTTTCATAGTCGAAAGGACTGCCGAGACGAAGCGTCTCCATCGCCGGCATACCAATCTGACTGCAAAAAAAGGAAAACGAAGACATCGTTTTTGATCAGATATACTTTATCTTCGGATTCCGTTTGGGCTTGTCGTCGCCGTCATCGCCGCTGCCGGAATCTTCCGTTTCTTCATCGTCCGTTGCGAGTCCCTGTTCATGCCGGTACATACGTTCCCGCAGTGCATCCGGGATATTGGACTTCGTGATCGCATCTTCTTTGGAGACCACACCGTCCCGCCAAAGCCAGAAAAGATGATCGTCCAGCAGTTGCATGCCCAATTTATGACCGGTCTGAATCGAAGACGTGATACGGAATGTTTTATTTTCCCGAATGAGGTTCGCAATCGCACTGGTCACCACAAGCATTTCATAAGCGGCAACCCGCCCGCCCTGAATTCGGGGCAGAAGTTGCTGCGCCAAAATACCGATGATCGAAGTCGAAAGTTGCGTCCGTATTTGATCCTGCTGGTTTGTCGGAAAAACGTCAATAATACGGTTAATCGTTCCCGCCGCACTGGACGTGTGAAGCGTTCCGAAAACAATATGCCCCGTTTCGGCAGCGGTAATCGCGGCTTCAATCGTTTCCAAATCCCGCAATTCGCCGACGAGAATCACATCCGGGTCCTGACGCAGCGCACGCCGGATCGCTTCGGCAAATGTCGGAACGTCCACACCGACTTCGCGCTGATTGATGGTCGATTTTTTATGGTAATGATAAAATTCGATAGGGTCTTCAATCGTAATGATGTGATGATCCACGTTCTGATTCAGATAATCAATGCAGGCGGCAAGTGTTGTGGATTTACCGGAACCGGTCGGACCGGTGACAAGAACCAGCCCGCGCGGACGCACAATCAGTTCCTTCATCGCCGGCGGCGTGTTCAATTGTTCCATACTCAACAGCGAATTGGGAATTTGCCGCAAAACCATACCGGTATTGCCCCGCTGTTTGAAAATCGACACACGGAAACGGGCTTTATCGCCGAATGCAAAACCGAAGTCCGAAGAGCCGGACTGCTGAAGTTCCATCTGGCAGCGTTCCGGCGTGATGGATTTCATCAGCGCAACGGTGTCTTCCGGTTCAAGCACCTTTGTTTCGAGTTTGACAAGCCGTCCGTGCAGACGCAGCACCGGCGGCTGTCCGACAGCAATGTGAAGATCGCTTGCCCCGCGGACAACGACGGTCTCTAATAATTTATCCGCTAAAATTGCACTCATAGTTTTTCTGTCTTCAGGGGAACCGTTTCAAAGAACCGCAGTACCGGCCGCATGCCGGAAAGCAGCAGTCAGTCATTATACACAAAATAACGCACCGATGCAGAACGCAGCCGGCACATTCGGTCTACTCCAAAATGGTACGCTTGATAACCACGTTTCCGGTATTAAGTTTTTCGCCGCGGCGGAAGCCGACAGGCACGCTGCGGTCAATCAGATAAAATGCCCGGTGACGCTTCGCAAGACCATCACTCAAACCCTTTTCTTTTCCTAAATTGCGACCGTCCTGCTCGCAGTCAAAATAACCGACCGTTATCCAAACCGCAAACACATTGGAACGGGTTGTCGTCACGTCAGCAAGACGCATGATATGTTCCAATGCCGTGTAAGGATTGACGTAAGGATTGTCCGTGTTGTCCTGCGGTTTGAATAACGGCGGCGGCGTTGATGTTGCCGGAGATGAATCCAGCAGCGTTTGCTGCGGTGTTTCAAACGGACGCTTGCTTTGTAAATCCGCATAAGCGGGAAAAGAAGACCGGTTGCCTTTCAACGTTTCCCAGCCCTTTTCGGTCAGGGTGTTGAGGTTGATTTTTCCCGGTTCACGCATTGCATCAACCGTTCCGGCAAACCGGCTCGGCACTCGAACATAATCGAAAATGTCCCGTAATCCGCCCGCTTGAAAAAAGTTTAGATACAAGTTGCGGTTCTGGTGCGGATCGCGGAAACGGCATTGACCGGAAGAATTGAAAAACGCTTCGCCGTTGTCGTGGGATTCGATTCCGAACCGGCTTGGCGCGGATGCCGGAACAAGCATTAACTCATACGTATTCGACAGCGGCGCATCGTGCCAGGGGAAATGCAGAAAGGGCTTTTCCGGCGTTTCGGCATACGGCGCGGCTTCACCGGCGGAATTAACGCTGAAATTCTGCACTCCGAAAGTGTGCTGCGGAACGAGACGGTTCGGCTCAAAACCGGCAGAAAAATTGATCAGATTGCCAAGTCCCGCTTTGCTGTCCGCCAATTCTGTTGCCGAAAGTGTCCGATCCCAAAGATGAGAAAAATTGCCGGTCACGTTTTTCCACGACCGGGACGCAAACCGCATATTGCTTGTCTTAATGTCCTGTTCTTCGGCAGCACCGCCAGCGTCTTTTTCGCTGTTGATGACCTGCAAGTCGAGCATATTCCAATCTACCGTTAAATACGGATTGGCTATCGGATGATGCGGACGATTCGGGTCGGCGAGACGCTGCAAGCAAATGGTTTTATAACACGCCACTGTTCCCCGCTGCTGATGCAGTACC
>JAIRPZ010000007.1 GCA_031256755.1 Planctomycetaceae bacterium | reverse complement strand
GATATAGTAAGAAGTTGTATAAACGGAGGAATGTTGTTGAACGTAACTTCCGTAAAATAAAGGAGTTTCGGAGAGTGTTCACCCGATACGATAAACTCGATGAAACCTATAACGCTTTTATTGCACTCGCAAACATCGCCATTTATCTGAAAAATTAGCGGCTACACGACCTAACACAAATTGCCTCTGACCTGTCAAAATGGCAGAAAATATAAAATCGTTCCTGCCATTTTGCACCCTATTCATCGGTTAACATCCCACGTTTTTATTATCTTAAAATTTGTCCGGGGGAAACTTACTTCTGCTCTGATAGATTGGCACCTATCCGCCGACTTATTGTTGCCGTAAATTGTCCAGCCATTTCCCTCTGTCCAACCACTGTCAGAAGCATCGTAAGTTTTCCCTTCACCGTCAAAAGTCACCGACAATGTACATGGCGGCAAACGGGTAAATCCCTGCATATAAATCGTTGCAGACCTCGCCCAATTATCAAATATCCCACTTGTTACTTCGGAGTACCTCGCTGTTAATTTCACGTTCTTAAATATCGTTTCGTAATCAGCATCCCGTTCCTTTTGCCCGTACTCATAAGCAATCGAAGTGGAATATTTTGGCGAAAGCAATATCAAATCCGCCCGCTTAACATGTGTGGCTGTTTGTCCGTCAATAATTTCACCGCCAAGTTCGATGCCGGGCTTTAACATGCAGCAAAGTCCTTTTCCTCTTTCAAATTTTTCAATGAAAAAGACACTTGTTCCTGTATCGCCCTTTTCGCCTGTGATTTTGACTCCAAGTACACAATCACGCAGTTCATCACCTGTATTTTCAACGTAGAACGCATCTCCCAAACAAGGAAATTCGTGTACTTCAATTTTGACACGTTCTCCGTTTTCGATTTCGTTTCTGCTGCTGCATAGGGTTTCGCAACTCTCGGCAACAGATGTTTAGCGAGTTCCTCCTTTTTTATTGCTCTCACTAATCCCTTAATTTCACTATCTATGGCTTCTTGCTTTGCGTTTTCGGATTGGTACGCACCGATAGATGTTCCGGTCGGCGGTAATCCATAACCAAGAAGGAATCCATCTAAAAAACCTGCCCCGATCAGTTTCCATCCATTCGGTTTGGGTAGACCGTCAATCGTATCCAATCGTTTGATAGCATCTGATGTTGCTGCTAATGCTTCTGCTGCAAGATGCTGGATTTCCGCATTGTCCGATTTGACTTTTGCCAAATCAAATTTCGCTGTTTGCATCTCCAAGCGGACTGCCTGCTGGCTGGGTTCTTTCACTGCTTTCACTGCTTCATCCCGGTCGGGATAAAGAGTATCTGCAAGGCATCTGGCAACGACACGGAGTTCGGCGGGGAACTCTTCAGCAAAGGTTGCTTGGCTGATAAACGCCAAGAAGACGAAGCAAACAGCGGTGTGAATTTTTGTGAATTTCATTGTTAAACTCCTGAAATAGTTTCGGAAAACTTCGCGATACGTTCGCTAAAAAAATCGCCAGACAGAAAAAAGCAAACTTTCAAGAGCATTAACAAGAAAGAGTGCCAGTTTCCGCTATTGCAGAAGACACTCTTACCACGGAGTACACACAACAACATCGGCACGGCACTCCCACAATGGGAGCGTCCCTTCGATATTGCCTGTGTGACAAGAGCCAAACGGCTCAAGGTGGTAATTTGTCTTCTGGCAACGAAACGCTGATTTTTACGAAATGATTATTTCGATAAGTTTTTCCTTGGGATTGAAAAATTCAGCCGGCACAGTACCGGCTTTTCGGGAAAGATTTTACCAAAACGGAATCCCGGCAGCAAGAGGGGGAGAAAAATAATTTTCTCCGCCAGAAAATGCGGCTTGTCAACAGGGGTTGCCCATGCCGCATGAATGCGGTATCATAACAGGCGTTCTTTACGTTTATTGTGAATCATACTTGCCCTTATTATGAAAGCCACCGATATTTGTATTGCCGAAACCGAATCGAAAACAGCGTATTTTCCTTACCGCAGTCCCGCTAAATTCGGCGGACGCGTTGTCAATGATGTCATGCTTCTCGATGTGTCCGTCCGGGTACGAACCCGAAACGGTAAGGAAGCAACCGGACACGGTTCCATGTCGATGGGGAACATTTGGGCGTGGCCCAGCAAAACAATGACAACCGATCAAACGCTGCAAGCCATGGTTGAATTCGGACACAAAGTTGCTGCCGGTGCGAAAAACCCCGGCGAATTCGGACATCCGCTCGAACTCATTCACAACTATTCCAAAGAATATCAACGCCTTGCAGACGAAACAACGCAATCGCAAAAAGCCGATCCGATGGTGAAACTGGCACAACTCGTTGCCGCCAGTCCGTTTGAAGCCGCCCTTTTTGATGCTTACGGGCGTGTTCTCGGTGCCAATGTCTATCAACTTCTTTCCAAAGAATACTGCAACTGCGATCTGTCCCATTTCCTTAACAAGGAATTTGCCGGCGAATATCTCGACCAATACATTGAAAAAAAACCAAAGGAACGGATGCCGCTGTACCATCTTGTCGGCGCATTAGACCCGCTGGACAAATCCGATGTGGAAAAACCGCTGAATGACGGACTGCCGGAAGACCTCGCCGAATGGATCATGTATAACGGGCTGACACATCTGAAAATCAAACTCAACGGCGATGACCTCGACTGGGACGTGAACCGTGTTCTTCGTGTCGACCGGATTGCCGAAGAAGTCCAATCCCGGCGCGGAATAAAACAGTGGTTTTACTCCGCCGATTTCAACGAAAAATGTGAAAACGTGGAATACGTTTTGAACTTTCTGAACCGGATCAAAGAAAAACAGCCGAAAGCGATTGACCGCCTGCAATATATTGAACAGCCGACAAACCGAAACCTCCGGCAGTATCCCGAAAACAAAATGCACAAAGCGGCAGCCGTCAAGCCGGTCGTGATTGATGAAGCACTGGTTGATTTCGATTCGCTGTTATACTGCCGGGAGATGGGATATTCCGGCGTTGCGCTGAAAGCATGCAAGGGACATGCGGAAGCGTTGTTAATGGGAGCGGCGGCGCAGAAATACAAAATGTTTTTATGCGTTCAGGACCTGACATGTCCGGGGGCATCTTTTCTTCATTCGGCATCGCTTTCGGCATGGATACCGGGCGTTCAGGCGATTGAAGGAAACGGGCGGCAATATTGTCCGGCGGCAAACAAGGGCTGGGAAGATTTATATCCCGGCATGTTCAAAGTTACGGACGGCACATTAAACTCCGGTATCTTTACCGAGCCGGGGCTGGGCTTTCACTGGATTTGACCGCCGGAAGAAACACAAGAGCAACGGGACGCATTCCGTTTGCTCTTGTCTGAATGTTCACCTTGCTTGCTGATTTACGCTTGCCGAATTTATTTCGGGATCCTCTGCAATTCATTTCTCAATGTATCGATCTGATTTTGCAGGGATTCCAACTTTTTGAGAATCTGTTTCTGCGGCAGGGCGTTTGGCATTTTCACCGCTCGCCTGATAAAGTTGATTCTTCGCTTCCGCCAAGCGGATATAGGTATCGGCATATCCCGGATAACCGCCGATACCGTTGAGGTTACCGACTTTATTGAATGATTCCGCAATTTCCTGAATTTTCTCTGCAATATCAACACGCTTTTTCAGCAGTGCAATGTCATCGGGATCAGCCGGCTGCGCCGCAAGCGGACGGCAAAACAACACCGCCGCCGCAATCAGAAACAGTATTTTTCTCAT
>JAIRPZ010000192.1 GCA_031256755.1 Planctomycetaceae bacterium | reverse complement strand
CGTATGCGACAGAGGGGCTTGACGCAGCCCTTGCCGCAGAGTAGATTTTACCGCTGCACCGCACAGCGGACATGCCCGATGAAAATGCCCGACAATGCCTCTGATTTACGAACACACCGTCTTTGTTTTGCCGTCCGATATTGACGAAAACCGGCATGCCAATAATTTATGCTACCTCCGCTGGATGAATGAAGCCGCCGTTGCTCATTCGGCAGCAAACGGCTGGACTTCACAGCGGTACATTCAGTTAGGCGCAACATGGTTTGCCCGCCGGCACACCATCGAATACCTTGCTCCCTCGTTTGAAGGCGATCAACTGACGATCCGCACCGGCGTTTGCGAATGGACAAATATCCGGTCCGTGCGGAAATTCCGTTTTGTCCGCAAAAGCGACAGCAAAATCGTTGCCGAAGCAGAAACGCTGTGGGCTTTTGTCAATCTGAAAACCGGCAGACCGACACGCATTCCGCCGGAAGTTGCCGAATCGTTTTTCGTTGTGAATGTCTGCGAAATATGAACCGCGGCAATAGGAGATGCAGCAAACGGGAAAATTCCCCGCTGTTCCTTTTTGAGAAAATATCCGGTATAATCTTCCTCATCCTTTGTCACTAACTTTCCATTTCAATTTTGAGCCGATTTATGTCCGATAACATTCCTCCGCAAGTTCCGCCGTCTGTTCCGCCCCGCTTTCCGCAGCATCCGCATCCGCCGGTCTATCATGTTCAGCCCTCCCGATCCAACGGCTGCGGCAGTTTTATCGTTGCCTGCCTTGCCGGTTTCGTGATCTTTGCTGTTCTCGGTGTCGGTCTGCTGGTCGGCGGATTTTTTCTGGTTACTATCGCTGCGCAGTCCGCTGCAAAAATCTTGGACGAAACGGAAATGACGCACAAAAAAGTGACCGAAAAATTCGTCAGCGGCAACGCCGGAGCCGACAACAAAGTGGCTATTCTGACCATCAATGGTGTGATCACCGGCGATGAGGACGGCTATATTGCCCGGCAAATCCTCGCGATTCAGGATGATGAAGATGTCAAAGCCGTTGTGCTGCGGGTCAATTCTCCCGGCGGAACAATGTCGGGAAGCGATTATTACCTTTACCTGCTGCAAAAAATGAAACGGGACCGCAAGATTCCGGTTGTCGTCAGTATGGGGGGAATTGCCGCCAGCGGCGGGTATTATCTTTCGATGATCGGCGATGAAATCTATGCGGAACCGTCGACAATCACCGGTTCTATCGGTGTGATTGTATCGCTGTTTGACGGCTCGGAACTCTTCAAGCGGATTGGAGTCGAATCCACGCCGATCACGAGCGGCCCGCTCAAAGCGATGGGAAGTTTCTCCAAAAAAATGGAGGACGAAGAACGCAAAATCTGGCAAAATCTGGTCGATGACAGTTTTGCCCGGTTTAAGACCGTGATTTTTGAAGGACGGAAAGCGAAAAATCTGGCGAAAGAAGAAATTGATCAGTTGGCAACCGGTCAGATTTATACGGCCAATGAAGCCGTTGAAAAGAAGTTAGCCGACAAAATCGGTTTCCTTGACGATGCGGTCAGCCGTGCGATGGAATTGGCGCATTTGCTGGAGCGGGATACGAAAACGATCCGGTATAAACCGAAGTCGTCCCTGATAGAAACGCTGACGGAAAGCCATTCTTCCGGTCAAATGCTGAACGGTAAGGCGTTGTCGAAAATATCGGAAATGACGGTTCCGCAGGTCTACCTGCTGTGTCCGAACACGCTGCCGATCCGCAGCGAGGATGATTAAACCTGTGTTCCATTACATACTGTTACGTATTGTATTATGTATTAAAGCCGCTGTCATTGACGGCGGTTATCCGCCAAAAGGATATTTTCCTTCCATGTTTATTACTTGCCCGGAACAAGGCACAAGCGCAAGCCCAAGATGCTGATGCTGTCACCCGGCACGGAGTAGTAGTCGCGGTAAGCCGACCGGCAATACTCTGTGCCGCTGAGCCAACTGCCGCCGCGGAACACCCGGCGAAGCCCGGACGAGGCACCTGTAGGATCGACCGTTGTTTTCACTACAAGTTGTTCTTTCGGCAAATCTTCTCCGTACAGGTTCTTACCGGCAGGAGTCAAATTTTTCTCCAACTGCGAGTTGCCGTAATACTTACCATACCAATCCGAACACCATTCCCACACGTTGCCGTGCATATCATGCAATCCCCAAGCATTCGCCTTCTTCGTACCGGCTTCATGCGTCTTCTTGTCGCTGTTTGCGTGATACCAAGTATAGTCACCAAGTTGTTTGTTATCATCGCCGAAGTAATACGCCGTTTTTGAACCGGCACGGCAAGCATATTCCCACTGCGCCTCGGTTGGCAGCGCAAACTTATATCCTTCCGGCACATTGTTGTTCAACTGTTCGATATACTTTTGGCAGTCGTTCCAACTGACGCTTTCCACCGGCAGTGTCCGCCCTTTGAAATGAGACGGATTTTGCCCTGTTATTTTTTCCCATTGTTCCTGCGTCACTTCCGTTTCCCCAAGCCAGAAACCTTTCGTTAATTGGACTTCGTGCTGCGCTTCTTCATCACGTCGGTTCTTTTCACTATTCGGGCTGCCCATTGTGAACGTTCCCGCCGGACAATACCGAAACGCAAAGTCAACGCCTTTAATTTTGACGACTTTACGCTCGCCTGCTTTCGGTTCGGCTGCGGATAAACTGTTCGCAGACGGGACTTGTCCCGGTGCGAAAATGACTGCGGCAAAAACCGCAATGAAAAGTGATTTCTTCATTTGTTTGAAGGGTTAAGTGTCAAAATTTACCGGCGGGGATTTTAGCACGGTTGTGGTTCGCCTGCAAGCGTTATTTTTAACAGGATTGACAGGAGTCCTTGCCGGACGGGCAGTATTTTAATTGATAATTGATAATTAGACGGCAGAATAATTGACAATTGAAAATTGACAATTAGAAAATGCGGCAAGCATATCTTCTCCTTTTGTTTCGGGCATTTTTTTAACAGGATAACAGGATTGTGCAGGATTAAACAGGATATTTATTTGTGTTTTTGTTACAAAAATACTGCCCGTCCGGCAAGGACTCCTGTCAATCCTGCTAATCCTGTAAATCCTGTTAAATTTTTCTGTTTCTCCCTGCCGTCTGCGGTCTGCAATCTGCAAACTTCCTTCTTTTTTCCGTTCAAATCTGGTAAAATAATACTGCCCTATGCATCTAAAGGAGAATCTGCCATGAATGACAAAGTTGCGCGTTATATCAATCCCTACACCGACTTCGGGTTCAAGAAGTTGTTCGGCGAAGAGGCAAACAAGGATTTGCTCATTGACTTCCTGAACGCCGTTTTGCCGCTGAAAAGCAAAATCGTCAGTTTAACCTTCCGCAACCCTGAACAACTGCCGGATAACAACGTCGACCGCAAAGCGATTTTCGACATTGCTTGCACCGGTGAACATAATGAGCAGTTCACAGTCGAAATGCAGAAGGCACGCCAGAAGTATTTCAAAGACCGGGCATTGTTTTACCTGTCGTTTCCGATTCAGCGGCAAGCGCAAAAAGGGGACTGGGATTTCAACCTGAATCCGGTTTATCTGGTGGCGGTGCTAAATTTTACATACGACGAAGACGAAGAGAAACAGAAAATTTATCGTCTCGTTTCGCTGAAAGACCAAGACGGCGAGGAATTTCTGGACAAGTTGAAGATGGTCTTTTTGCAGATGCCGCTGTTTCGGCTAACGGAGCCGGAGTTGAAGACGCGGAAGGACAAGTGGATGTACTTCCTGAAAAATTTGGAGGACTTTGACGAGATACCGTCAATCCTTCGCGAACCGGTTTTTGAAAAGGCGTTTTCGGAGGCGGAGTATTACCGGCTGTCTCCGCTGTTGCAGGAACAGTATCAGCGGGACTTGATGGCGTATCGGGATAACGTCAACGTTGTCGAAACGGCAAGAAAAGAAGGCGAGGCAAAGGGACGTGTCGAAGGCAAAGCGGAAGGATTAGCCGAAGGCGAGGCGAAGGGACGGCTTGCCGAAAAAGCCGAAGTGGCGCGGAATATGAAAGCGAAAGGGTTACCGCCGGCGTTGATTGCCGAGTTGACCGGACTTCCGGCATCCGAAATCGAGCGGCTGTGAAAGAGACGGCAGTTTGCAGACGGCAGCAATTCCTCTTCCTGCCGTTTCTTCTGTTATAATCTATCTCGTAACCATTAACGGAAAACGATGAGCGGAACACTACTGCAAAAAGAACTGCGGGTTTATATCGACAC
>JAIRPZ010000319.1 GCA_031256755.1 Planctomycetaceae bacterium | reverse complement strand
CCCGAATGATGGCTGCCGAAGCCGTATCGGGTAGTAACGTAAGCCAGCCCTTCGCTGTTCTTGACTTGCTGCTTTGTTTCGGGGTCTGTGGCAGTGTTGCTGATGGGCATCTTTTTCGGAATCCGCGGATCGTTTGGATTTTTGGAAAAACAAGGATAAGCGGTGTCCTGACCGTTTACCTTACCGCCGGTAAGATACCGGATAGGTCCGCAGTCCCACGGTTCGTTGTAAGCCAGCGCATAATTTCCGTCCCATGTTTTCGCACTGTTGTTGTCTTTTCCCAATGCCCAGTCAGGAATGGTTTTTTCCCCGAAGACGATTTGGTTGCTTGCTCCGTCCGACCACCAACTGATCGGATCACGCGGTGCCCATGATGTAACGGTATTCCTGCCTCCGACGGATGCCGTGTTGTTGTCGCTGCATGTACATTCCGCCACCCGCAGCGGACTGCGGAAACTTGCCATGCCGCCTATTACACTGCCCGAATTTGCTCTTTTGGAGATGAACATGTAATCGGAAGGGTAGAAATCTTCCAACTGAGTGATGACAGCCGCATAATCACAGCGGGGACCGGAAGCGGAGTCCCAATTAGGATCCACGTTGACACCTTTGCCTTTTAATCCGTCAAATAGACCCGCCATTTTTGCCGGAGCCCGTGCGCCGCGTGTCGGACAGAAGTAAACCGGCACGGTTGCGAGAGCGGCTCTGTCTGCGTCAGTTATCGCTTCTAACCACCAGTTATCTGCTTGTACGATGCCAGTGTTCAGACCGGCAGGGATAGGAAAGGTCATAAAACCTTTGGCGGGGTCGGTCACAATATTCCACAGCGCGGGCTGTTCGATGTAGGGATATAAGAGATTGAAAACGCAGCCGCGTGAACTGAATATCACAACGGGCGGCAGGGTGTTTTTGGCACTCTCGAAATTGTGAACGCCCAAGCCGAGTTGCTTGAGGTTGTTCTGGCACTGCATCCGGCGGGCTGCCTCGCGGGCAACTTGGATGGCGGGAAGTAAAAGAGCAATGAGCATGCCGATAATGGCAATCACAACCAAGAGTTCGACAAGGGTGAATGCCGCAAAATAGACGGCAGATTGCGGATGGCAGACGGCAGCAGAAGGATTACCGTCTACGGTCGGATGCCCGGCGAGATCAAATTGACCCCCCCCCGTTCTTTTGCCTATTTTAACGTTTTCTTCTGCCGCACCGAAAGGATTGACAGGGTTTGTGTCCGTTTTTGCGGACGATAACAACAATGCGGTCGTCATAAAAAATCTCCAGTGGGTTAAAGTTTTGCAGAAAAATCTGCGGTCAAGTAAGTTTTCCCGAGGAAACAGCCGGGACACTGTTTGTGCGATGGTGCTGCGGAAAACCGCAGGAAAGGATAAGGAGTCAGCCGCAGAGAAAGACAAAAGGAAAAACGGCGAGAAACGCGGAAGAAAAAAGAAAGAGCAGAGACAAAAGAAGAATAAATTCAATAACGTAATGAACAACGTTAACAAAAGACGGAATTTTAACGTGCGGAGGGGCAAAAGAAAACACGTTATTAAACGGGGCGAACTGTCGGAAAAACCGCCTCCGCCGTCATGTTTTATTTTCTCCGGCGGAGTTGATTTTCCTGTGGCATGAAAACCGCCGAAAGGAGATTTTGTAAGCGTTTGACTCAAAGGAAACGTTCTGAAAACTAAAATTGCAAGCATTATAAGGGCTTTCCCGGACTTGTCAACCCCCCTGTGCGGCGGAAAATGGAAATTGTTCCGTTGCGGGGAAAAACTTGGCGGCGGTCATTGATCGGACAGACACTATGTCAAAACATCCGCACGAACTTCTTGTATCAGCCGCAAATAACTTGTCCGAATGGATTCTTTCAAACCGAGTTCAGCAGCAATGTTCCGCAGCAGTTGCCGGCACATCGCCACTTCATGTTCACCGGCTAACGTTTCCAATTCAATAAAAAATTGTTTTTCCAGCGGTAAATCCGGCAGTTCGTCCAATACGGCTTCAATCAGCCGTCCTTCAACGGTCGTTGCTGCCCGCCGCCGGAATTTGGCGATTTTTGCCGCCGGAATGAAACCCAGTACGGTTAAAATACTTTCCAATGTCTGCGGGTCTTCCACCGGCATTTCAATTTCCTGACGAGTTTTCGTTTCGGTATCAATTTTCGGTCCTTTATAAGTGAGGTAAAACTCCGGTTTTCGGTCTGCATATTTTCGTTTCCGCAATCGGAGACATTCATCAGTTTCGGCAAAATCCCGAACCGGATGGCGAAAGAAGGTGTCTGTTTCTTTGACTTGTCTGCCGAATTCGGGAAAACCAAAGTCCCGGAGTTGACGTTCCAATTCTGCCGTATCTTCGACTTGAAATTTGATTTCGACTTCAAAAAGGTTCATTATACGCAGTCCGATGCAAAATGCGGTTTCGCGGTCGTGTTGCCCGATTATACCATTTCGGCGGTGCGGCGGCACGCCGCCCGGACACTCATCAGCACACAACGGGTACGGGTTTGCACCGGGAAAACGAAAATCCGCAACAGGTCTACCATTTTAACCCGAAATTGTTATCATGGCGGCAAAGATTTTGATTGCTGTAATGAAGAATTCTTTATGAACGTTCCGAATACACTGACAATTTTTCGCGTGTTTTTTGCCGTCATCACCTTTATACTGATCGGATTGCACCGTTACGATTTCGCGCTTCTGTTTTTCCTTTTGGCAGTGGCCACAGATTTTTTGGACGGCTGGTGGGCAAGACATTTCAAACAAATCACCGTTTTCGGGCGTGTGATGGATCCGTTTGCAGACAAATTCCTGATTTGCGGTGTATTTACGTGCCTTCTGACTATCCCTGAATTAACGTTTGACCGCGGGGGCTATCCTTATTGGCTGATGCTGCAAGCATGGATGGTTGTCGTGATCCTCGGACGGGAACTGCTCGTCACTTCGCTTCGTGCCTTTGTGGAAGCCGCCGGCGGCGACTTTTCCGCAAAATGGATCGGAAAATGGAAAATGGCTTTACAGTGCATTGCCGTTGCCGCCTGTCTCCTTTATCTTGCCGGCGGTGCCGAGTGGAACATCGTGAATGACCGCGGCACAGAACTGATGGTGCAGCAGTTTTACCGCCCGGATGTTGCCGCTCAAACAAAAACCGTATTGGCTTACGGTCTTGACTATGTAATGGGAACGAGGTTGTGGCGGAAATATATTTTCTTTGCCATGCTTGTGTCCTTGTGGATGACAATCGGCATCACTTTGCTCTCCGGGCTTGATTACTGTATCAATGCGGCACGAATGCTCCGCAAACAGCATGAACGCCGTCTCGAAAAAATGCCGAACCGGGGAACCTGATTTCCCCGCCTGCTGCACTTTTTCTGTTTTTGTGATAGAATAAAGTGATATTTCATCGCCCTTATTTCCCTGCCTAATGTCCAAACGAGAAGCCGTCTTGACCGGTCTTGGAGTTCTTGCCCCGGTCGGCATCGACAAGGATACGTTTTGGAACGCCCTGCTCGAACAAAAGAGCGGTGTCGGTTTTCTCAACATCGAAACGGCTGACGAAAATCTCCGTCCGATGGGGAGCGAAGTTCCTGAATTTCATGCGAAGGACTACGTCAAGCCCCGGAAAAATATCAAAGTGATGAGCCGGGACATTCAACTCGCTTTTGTTTCCGCTTGTCTTGCTTGTCGGGATGCCGGTCTCGTCACCGAAGAAGAGGGGCGGAATGTCGATCCGGACCGGTTCGGAGTGGTTTTCGGTTCTGACTTGATCGGTGCCGAAATTGATATGCAACTTGACACGTACCGTGCCGGTATCGAAACAGACCGTACCGGCAGGGGAACATACAATTTTTCCCGCTGGGGTACAGACGCAATGGAAAAGATTTTTCCGCTGTGGATGCTTAAATTTCTGCCGAATATGCCGGCGTGCCAAATTTGTATTGGTCTTGATGCCCGGGGGCCGAGCAATTCGATTACGCTGTGCCGGGGATCGAGTTTGGCGGCAATCATTGAAGCCGTCCGAACCATTGAAACCGGCAGAGCGGACGTAATGATCGGCGGCGGCTGCGGAAATCGTGCCAATCAGGATTTCCAAACGCGGGCAAAGTCCTATTTTTCGGTGGCACCGCGTCAAATGGATCCGTGCCGGGTTCCCCGCCCGTTTGATGCAGACCGTTGCGGCAGAGTGATGGGGGAAGGTTCCGGGGCGTTTGTTCTCGAAAGCAGGGAACATGCTGAAGCGCGCGGCGCAAAAATCTATGCAGCCGTCAAAGGATTTGCCGAAACGAATGAACCGGCATTTGCGGGCGGACAGTGGGCTGTTTCTGACGGATCGTTAGAACCGCAAGGCGGTTGTCTCCCGTTTGGAGCGGCGATCCGGCGGTCAATGGAACTGGCGTTGAAACGTGCTGATTTGAAACCGGCGGACATTGGTTTGGTGAACCCGGACGGTTTGGGATCAGCGTATGACGACCGAATTGAGGCGGAATCGATTCGGACTGTTTTGGGAGACGTGCCGGTTTCGGCAACGAAGGGGAACTTTGGCGATTTGGGGAGCGGGACGGGTGCGGTGGAATTGGCGGCGGCGGTGCTGGCTTTGGAGACCGGCGTGATTCCGCCGACCCGAAATCACGACACCACGGCGGCGGACTGTCCGATTAACGTAGTTCATGGGAAATCACAGCCGCTGAAATCGTCAGCCATTCTCAAAATGAATCAAACCCGTCAAGGCCGGGCGTTTGCGGTTGTGCTGACAAAATAAGCCGCTTTGCGGTTTTTGCCGCAAAAAACAATGTATTCTGCGCAAAACCTTGCCGCTGGCACCGATTCCTTCCGGTTTCTTGATTTACTGAAAAATTTGTATTAAAATGCCGATAAGGGGGGAGATATTTCGGATTGCCCGGACCGCCGGGGTTATATTATGCGGAATCAAAACAAACAGGGAATTTCCTATTCGGTCGTTCCGATGGGAAATTCGCGGCAAATGTTTCTTGTCGGCGAACCCGAAGAGAATTTTACCTGTCAAAGCGATACGCAAGGACACGGCGAAACCGTTCCCGATTATCCCCGCCAAATCCGTAATCTTCTCGAAAATTGCAAAAAAACCGCTCAAAAAGAGGGATTCGCTAAAAACGCCGCCCTCATGTGCCAATTTTTCATTGCCGACATCGGCAAAGTTGAACTTGTCCGGCAAATTGCTTCAGAAATGCTTTCCTTTCCGCCCGGTGCCGTTATGTATGTTCCCCAAGCCCCGGCAAGCGGAAAAGTCATTGCCGTTGAAATATGGGCTATTTCCGAAAAACCGGCTGTCAGACATAAAGTTGTCTGTTCAACGCCGCTGCCGGAACGGGTTACCATCATTGAATTTGACGGCATGCGATGGTTTTTCGGCGGCGGATTCCATGCCGAACCGTCCTGCGTCGGGGCTTATAACCGATCGCTCTCCGCTTTCGGGCAACTCGGCAAACAACTGAAAAAAAATAAATTCCGGCTCGATCAAGTCATTCGGACATGGATTTATCAGGGACATCTTGTTCTGCCGGAAGGAAAAACACAGCGGTATAAAGAATTGAATCGGGCGAGAACCGATTTTTTCGGCAAGACACAATTTTTGACAAAGCATTTGCCGAAGCCGTATCGGGGTGTCGTTTATCCGGCAAGTACCGGCATCGGAGCGGATGATGCCGATGTTGTCATCGGTGCGGTAGCGTTTGATACAAAACGGAAAGATGTCATCGTTGTCCCGCTGGAAAATCCGAATCAAACTTCGGCATTTGATTACGGCAAAGTGTATAGTCCGCAGAGTCCGAAATTTTCCAGAGCCATGGCGGTGCAGGCAGACGGCGGCTGTTTAATTTATGTTTCCGGGACGGCAAGTATTACGAATTCCGAAAGCCGGTATCCCGAAGACCCAGTCAAACAAACAGAGCAGACACTTGATAACATTGCGGCATTGATCAGCGGCAGTAATCTTGCCCGGCACGGAATCGGCGGTTTCGAATGTTCGCTTTGCAATATGGAATGTGTCCGGGTCTATGTGAAACGTCCGGCGGAATTGGCGGCAGTCCGGGCAGTGTGTGAACAACGGCTGCCGGACGTACCGATTCTTTACGTTATTGCGGATGTATGCCGTCCTGAATTGCTGGTTGAAATCGAAGGTTTCGCCGCCGCCGTCCGGCAAACATCGGCCGGTGTGTCCGGCTGAAATCAAACCGGACCGGAAACAGAAAAGAGCCAATTCTTAATCCTTTATTTCCCGCCTGACAGCGTGTCATGGATATCTTTTGCGGCCATTTTTCCCGCACCCATTGCGAGAATAACCGTTGCCGAACCGGTAACAATGTCGCCTCCTGCCCAAACGTTTTTCCGGCTTGTCCGTCCTTTTTCGTCTGCAACAATGTAGCCCCGTTTGTCCAGTTCCAAACCCGGCGTGTTTTTCGTCAAGAGCGGATTCGCCAACGCTCCTGCGGCGACAATCACACAATCCGTTTCCAATTCAAATTCGGAATCCGGTACCTTCACCGGTCGCCGCCGTCCCGACGCGTCCGGTTCGCCAAGTTCCATTTTATCGCACACCATTGCCCGTACCATTCCCTGACTGTTGCCGAGATATTGTTGCGGATTGGTCAAAAACAAAAATTCGACACCCTCTTCTTCTGCATGGTGAATTTCTTCGGTGCGGGCAGGCAGTTCGGCACGCGACCGCCGATAGACGATTTTGACCGATTCCGCACCGAGCCGGATTGCGGTACGTGCCGCATCCATTGCGACATTGCCGCCGCCGACAACGCAGACATGTTTGCCGCGGGCAATCGGCGTATCAACCGCAGGAAACTGATACGCTTTCATCAGATTGCTGCGGGTCAGATATTCATTGGCTGCGTAAATGCCGCCTAAATCTTCACCGGGCAAATGAAGAAACATGGGTAAGCCCGCCCCGACACCGATAAAAACCGCAGAAAAACCGTCTTCGTTCAGCAGTTCGTCAATCGTGATCGTTTTGCCGATGACCTGATTCAATTCGATTTTCACGCCGAGTTTGACAAGTCCGGCAATTTCATGGTCGACAATTTTTTTCGGAAGCCGAAATTCCGGTATGCCGTACATCAGCACACCGCCGGCTTTGTGAAACGCTTCAAAAACCGTTATTTCATAGCCAAGCCGGAGGAGATCGCCGGCAACGGTTAATCCGGCAGGACCCGCTCCGATAACGGCAACTTTTTGTGCGGCAGACAGCCGGCGTTCAACGGTCAGCGGCTGCGGTTCACTGTCCGCTGCCTGCTGTCCGCAGTGTTCCCTTTCATTGTCCGCTGCAAATCTTTCGCATCGTCCGATGGCAACGGGTTCCCCTTTTTTGCCGAGGATACACTGGGACTCGCATTGCGACTCCTGTGGACAAACTCTTCCGCAGACGGCGGGAAGAGCATTGGTTTCCTTTATCTTTCGGGCGGCTTCAGCAAAGCGGCCTTCTTTCAGGAGTTTAAGAAATTCAGGAATTTTAACACCGACAGGGCAGCCGTTCATACAGCCCGGCTTCCTGCATTGAATACACCGGGCGGCTTCGGCTTGAGCGGCTTCAGGAGAGTAGCCGAGCGGCACTTCAAGAAAGTTTTTTTTCCGAACCTCCGGCGGCTGTTCAGGCATCGGAATTCGGCTGGAAGGCGGAGACATAAAACGCAGGAGATATTTTAGACGGAAATTAAGCAGCGGAACACAAAAACGAAATCGTCCAAACATTATAACATAAGTGGCTGAAAAAGTCAGGGGATTCGATACGGAATCGGATTTTCTGTATCGCCGGCAACGGTCGGCGAGTAAACCGGTGCCGGCAAAACGTGCGGAACGGCGTATTGCCCTTGACATACCGCCGCTGCATGATTATTGTCCGCCGGTTATCTAATCATAGCGCACCGATGCCGTCCATATCTCATCCGCCGTCCCGATTGACTCCTTTATCTGATTTAACAGAAAATCGTCTGCCCGCCGTTTCCGTTGTGTCTCCTGTGTTTAACGAAGCGGACGGCATTGCCGTTTTCGTGAATACTGTCCGTGATGTTTTAAGCAACGGTGTTTTTGCCGGCGAGTTGCATCGCCACTGGGAAATCATTCTCGTTGATGACGGCAGTACCGACAACACTTGGAACGTTCTCAAACAACTTCACGCCGAAGATGCCCGTGTCAAGATCGTGCGGTTCAGCCGGAATTTCGGTGTGCAAATGGCAACTTCTGCCGGTTTAAGATATGCAAGCGGACATGCCGTTATCACGATGGACAGCGACTTGCAGCATCCGCCGGAATTGATCCCGCAAATGGTACAACTCTGGAAGAGCGGCATTGATTATGTCTATACCGTTCGGAAATATGATAAGCAAACCGGTACAGTAAAGCGGTTCTTGTCGGCTGCATTTCGGAAAATCCTGAATTCCTTATCGGAAGTTTCTATGCCGGAAGGACTTTGCGATTACCGTCTGCTTGACCGGAAAATTGTCGACACCGTCAATTCCATGAATGAACAATCCCGGTTTCTCCGTGCAATGGTTTCATCGTTAGGATTCCGGCAGCAGAGTCTTGAGTTTGAAACGAACCGGCGTTTTGCCGGAACAACCAAGTTTTCGCTCAGCAAATTGATAAAACTGTCGATGGACAGCATCACCAGTTTTTCGGCAATGCCGCTGCGCTGGATCACTTACACCGGTTTATCGGTTGCGGTGTTCAGTATTTTTTACGGACTGTACATCGTTGCCGACACGGTATTCCGCGGGATTGATACGCCGGGCTTTCCGACATTGATCGCGGCAATATCTTTCCTCGGCGGAATGCAGTTGATTGCACTCGGCATCCTCGGCGAATATGTCGGACGCATTTATCTGGAAACGAAACATCGTCCGCTGTTCGTTGTACAGGAAGAAAACGGATTTGATGTTCATCAGCCGGCTTTAACTTCCGCAACTTCTGCCGCTGCGAAGGAAACCGGCAAAGCCGCATAAGTTGATTCCGCCCGTTATTCCGCTATTGCATGTATACAGAGAAAAAAGAATCAGGCATTTTTTGGACTTGCGTTTTTCTTCACGCCGCCGTGTGGATTATTCTGCCCTGTCTGCTGCATTCCTGCTGGCGAATAGATGATGTTATCGAACACGAAATCGCCGCCAAAGAATGGGTCTTATCGACATTGAAACATCCGATGCTGCAAGCGTGGCATTTGGAAATCGTTAACATTCTCACCAACCGCAGTTTCGCTGCTCCGTTTATCTGTGCGCAGATGTGCATTCTGCTTGCGGCGTGGTCGGTTTGGCAATTCGGACGCACCGTACTTTCCGAAAAAGCGGCGTTAGGCGGAGCGTTCATTTTTCTGCCGTCGTATTTCTGCACTTATCAGTCGCTTGTCTATAATCAGAACCTGCATTTGATCGCTTTCTATGCATTGACAACGTATCTTTGCTGGCAGGGCTATTTAACCGGAAAACGGCGTTATTGGATTTTTGCCGGCATTGCTGTCGGTGCAGGGATGAACGCAAAATATCCGATGCTGTTCATTGCTGTTGCTGTTGTTGCGTTTTTGCTGTCGCATAAAGAAGGGCGTAAACATTGGAAAACTGCGGGACCGTATCTGACAGCACTCATTGCGTTAGTTCTTTTTCTGCCGCAAATGATCTGGATTTATGGACATGATTTTGCGCCGTTACGGTATGCGGCGACTTCGCACGCCGGTTCCGCTTTCTCGGACAGATTCTATTTCCCGCTGCAATTTTTGCTGCACCAATCGCAATTTTGGATTCCAACGCTGATCATGCTGTTTCCGATACTCGGTGCTGTTTGGCAATGGAAACGCAGAGATACAGAGAGCGTATTAACAGCAGAACAAATTCCGCCGTTCATACTGTTCCGCTGCCGGCAATACCTTTTCTACTGCATGTTTGTTCCCTGCGGTATCTTTATGGTTGCTTCCGTTATCAGCAACCGGCACTTAACCGGTGCTTACGGTTCGTGTCTGTGGTCGTTTCTCGGCGTTTGGGCGTTGCTGACGTTTCGTCCCAAGAACGGCTTTCCGCTGCCGTCTGTTATCCGTTATTTGCTGCTTTTGGAAGCCGCAATGATACTGTTCTGTGCCGGCTCAACGTTTAATCATAATTATCAAGGGAAGATGCTGCCGCTGCGGGAATTAGGAGCGGCGTGTGAAAAAATCTGGCATAAGCAATTTTCCGAACCGTGCCGGTATATCAGCGGCGAGTGGGCTATCGCCGGTTATGCGGCTTGGGCTATGCCGGAACGACCAAGTGTGCTGTTTTACCGTGATATTGGCGAGTATAATGAACCGCCGGTTGGAACGTGGGCATACGATTCGGACTTAAACGAACAGGGCGGTTTAATCGTTTGGAATATTGATCGCTACGGAGAAAATCCGCCGTTTGTGAAACATCGTTATCCGAAAGCGGTTTTGCAAAAAGAACCGGTTGTATTGCTGTATCACACTTGGACACCGACTCCGCCGCTGCGTGTCGGTGCTGCCGTTGTCCCGCCGAAAGAATAATGACTCCGACAATAATTATCAATGCGGACGATTTTGGTTTTTCGCCCGCTGTCAATTCCGCTATCGTCAGGTTAGCCAAAGATGCCGGCAGCCGGAACTTGACGAGCGGTGTGTCGTTTGCCGCTTCGCTTATGGTCAATATGCCGTTTGCTGAGGATGCGGCAAAACATGCCGCCGAACATTGTCCCGAATTGCCGCTGGCACTGCACTTTACTTTAACAAGCGGCCCGTGCTGCGCCGGCAGATCGTTATTAACCGACCCCGGCGGTATGTTCGCCTATGGTTTCCTCGGTCTTTGGAGACATGGCGGCAACGCTGAATTCATAAAAGCGGTGAAAACGGAACTCGATGCGCAACTCGGTAAAATGCAGTATCTTACAGAAAAGTATTCTCTGAATTGGACGGGACTCGATTCGCATCAGCATATTCATACTTTGCCGGACATTTTACCGCTTGTGCAAACGGAAGCCGGAAAGCGGCATCTCCGTCTGCGTATTCCGAAAGAATCATTCGGCGATTGGCGGCGAATCCGAAAACGCTGGACGGTGTGGTTTCCCGCCGGTTTGATGAAACGTTTGATTCTGAATCGGAATTGCCGCAAGATCAAACAAACGGCAGGTTATTTCGGGATTCTCGACACCGGCAGGATGGATGTTCTCGCTTTGACGGAAATTGTTCGAGTGATTCAATCGGCATCCGTCAACCGCGAATACGAAATCAACATCCATCCGTCAGACGATATTACGGACACAAGCGGCTGGTGCTGTTCCGGCAGCGATAAAAAGTTTCACACGTCCGTTTGGCGGCTGCGGGAACGTGATTTTCTTAACGTTGAAGGTCTGCGTCAGCCGGCAGAGTTCTGCGCTGCGCAGAAATAATGCGGAAATCGGGTATAATAGTACGGTATTTTCTGAATCGAGTTTTCGCCGTATGCCGCAAAAATTAGCCATCGTTGACTTCGGAGCCGGTAATTTAACCAGCGTCCGATTGGCACTCCGCACGATTGGAGCCGACGGGATCGTAACATCCGATCCGCAAATAGTTGCGGCGGCTGACCGCATTATTTTTCCGGGGGTCGGTGCCGCCGGTGCCGCTATGGTCAATCTCCGCCGTACCGGACTCGATGCGGCTCTGCGTTATGCCGTTCAAGCCGAAACGCCATTGCTCGGCATTTGTGTCGGCATGCAGGTGCTGCTTGATTTCTCCGAAGAAGACGGCGGTACGGAGATGCTCGGTCTTCTGCCGGGAAATGTCGTCAAATTTCAGCCGGCAAACCGCTGGGACAAAGTTCCGCAAATCGGCTGGAACTCCGTTTCATGGAGTGAAGAAAACGCTGCGGATCCGTTTCTCAAAGGGATTTCAAACGGCAGCGACTTTTACTTTGTCCACAGTTTTTATCCGGTACCGGAAAATCCGGTAAATATTTTGGCAACAACGGAATATGCCGGTATTTCGTTTGCTTCTCTTCTGCGCTGCAAGAACATTGTTGCCGCACAATTTCACCCGGAAAAATCAGGCAAAACCGGCTTAAATCTCCTTGCGAATTTTATAAGCCGATCTTACGGATAAGCGGATGCAAAACCGCAAAACCGTATTAACATTTCGTTAATTCACGGAACCGGTTGTCGAGGTCTTTGCCGGTTTGATCTTTGTCTTTTTTCCAAAACTCGCTGATGGTGCCGTTAAAAACCAAGCGTCCTTCGTTGATGAACAAAACACGCGAGGCAACGGCTTCGACCTCCTGCAAAATGTGAGTGGAAAGGAGAATAGTTTTCTCTTTGCCGATGCGCCGCAGTGTTTCACGGACATCGTGAATCTGGTTTGGGTCAAGACCGGCGGTGGGTTCGTCAAGAATCAGCACTTCCGGTTCGTGCAGCATTGCCTGCGCCATTCCGACCCGCTGCCGGTAGCCCTTTGATAATTTTCCGATGGGCTTGCGATAAACAGAGCGGAGTGAACAGAGTTCGACGACGGCGGCGATACGGTCATTCAGGTATTTGCCGGACATTCCCCGTGATTCGCCGAAAAAACGGAGCAGTGAACAGGGGGTCATATCCGGGTAGAGCGGACCGTTTTCGGGCAGGTAGCCGAGTTTTCTTGCGCCGGCAATACGGTTTGTTGCCATATCATAGCCGGCAATTTTAGCGGTACCTTTTGTTGCGGCAAGATAACCGGTCAGCAGTTTCATGGAGGTGCTTTTCCCCGCTCCGTTCGGACCGAGAAATGCGGCGACTTCACCTTTGTTAATGGAAAAACTGACGTTGTCGATGGCGGCAAACTCTCCGTAATATTTTGTTAATCCGGCGGCTTCAATCATCGTTTCGGACATATTTTGGTCTCTCCTCTCATTTCAAAACAAGACGTACTATTTTCCAAAATCCGTCTTCAAAATCAAGAGGGGGGATGGGCAGGTATCTGGACGTTTCCAAATACACTGAACGATTCGCCATATACCCTTTCGGACGGTTTTTTTGTTAAAATATACGCAACACTGTTTTCTTTTCAAAAATAATGACCGAAAAAATATCAGCCGGAAAAAAGGCACTGCGTAAAAACACCATTGACGTAAAACGAATTGCCGCCGCTGTACGCGAAATACTCATTGCCGTCGGGGAAAATCCTGATCGGGAGGGACTGCTCGAAACACCGCAGCGGGTTGCCCGAATGTATCAGGAAATGTTCGGCGGACTGCACGATGATCCGGCTGTTTATACAAAAAAGTTCTTCAAAGAGAACTACAACGAAATCGTTATTGTCCGCGACATCAGTTTTAACAGCACATGTGAACATCATTTAATGCCGTTCACCGGAAAAGTCCATATCGGTTATATTCCCGACGGACGCGTTATCGGGTTAAGCAAACTTGCACGAGTCGTGGAAGTATTCTCCCGCCGTCCGCAAGTTCAGGAACGTTTAACGGAAAACATTGCCGAATTGTTATACCGGGAATTAAAAGCGAAAGGCGTTGCTGTTGTGATTGAAGCCACTCACACGTGCATGACGGTTCGCGGGGTGAAGAAGCCGGGGTCTCTTTGTATCACCTCTGCGCTCCGCGGCGGTTTTCTGAAAAATCCATCGAGCCGGGCTGAAATCCTTTCGCTCATCAACAAAAATTGAACCGCCGGTACAAACCGGCGGAACTGCCGAAGCACAACTCCTTTACTTTCCGCAGCAACATCCGCATGCAGATTTTTTACCGCCGGACAACGCAGAGCGGACTCCTTCCAGTTGACCGGTACTGCCGAGCATTTCGTTCTTGTGAATGATATACTCCGCATACGCCTGCATAAAGGTTTTGCCCGCCGGGCGAAGATCAAAATCTTCCGGCTTGTCCCGAAAATGTTCACGGTGAATCGCACACCAAACCAGCCGCCCGTCCGTGTCGATATTGATTTTCGTTACGCCGAGTTTTGCTGCCGGCAGATACTGTTTTTCGTCCACACCGCTTGCATCTTTCAGTTTCCCGCCTGCCTTGTTAATCCGTTCAACCCACTCGTGCGGCACACTCGAACTGCCATGCATCACCAGCGGGAAATTTTTCGGAATCGCTTTTTGAATCTTTTCAAGAACGTCAAAATGCAACCCCTGTTTGCCGGAGAATTTGAAAGCACCGTGCGAAGTTCCGATAGCAACGGCCAGCGAATCGACACCGGTTTTTTCAATGAATTCAGCGGCTTGGGCGGGATCGGTCAATTTCACGCTGCCGACAACGTCTTCTTCGACTCCGCCGAGTTGTCCGAGTTCGGCTTCGACAA
Organism: Planctomycetaceae bacterium; assembly: GCA_031256755.1. Taxonomy (GTDB): domain Bacteria; phylum Planctomycetota; class Planctomycetia; order Pirellulales; family Thermoguttaceae; genus WRKP01. The sequence continues at coordinate 19,924 of JAIRPZ010000319.1, read as the reverse complement.
CGATCCCTTTTGCGTGGGCTTTGTCGACAACCCGTTTGGTCGTTGCGACATTTTCAGCAAATTCATGGTGGGAAGCGTCAATCATGACGGAACTGTAAAAACCGCTGTCAATGCAGTCGTAGCACGCTTCTTCTGTGCCATGATCGAGATGAACGGCAAAAACGGCTTCCGGGAAGACCTGATCGGCAGACCGTATCAATGCTTCAAGCATACGTTTGTCGCTGTACGCTCTTGCGCCGCGGGAGATTTGGATGATGAACGGTGCGCTGATTTTTCCGTCAACCGGGTCTTCGTTGGCACCTTTTTTGCCGAGGTTTCCGCGAAACAAGCCAACGGTTTGTTCGAGGTTGTTGATATTGTAAGCACCGACGGCATATTTCCCGTAGGCATGTTGGAAAAGGTCTTTCGTTGTAACAATCATTGGGTTGTTTGATTCTCCCGTTTTGAGGAGTGCAAAAATTGAATCTGTATGTCCCATTGTACCGGAAAGAAACAGGAATGTAAACTAGGGGGCGTTCAATTCCGGTTTGATTCGTTTCACGACAATCTGTTTTTTTGGATAAACTCCGCCAGTTTGGACGGATTGTTCATATTCACCAATTGCTCAATGGAGACCTCGTTGACTCCTAACTGCGCCAACGCCGCCGCCACCCGTTTCCAAATGGGCTGCCGCTTGTTTTCGTCTGCAAGATAGAGTTCCGTCGTCAACTCGCCTAACTTTTGCGACATAATTGTTTTCTTATGGTCATAATAACGTTCAATGATTTTCTTCTGATACGGTGTACGTTCCATATATTATTCTCCGGCAAGCAGCCGGAACCGATAAAGGACGGCTGTCATTAAATCTTTCGGAACGGGCAGGAAAAATGCATTCAGCGGTTCCAGCGGGAAACGTTCCTTTTGCGGTAAAAGCAGCAGTCCGTTGCGTCTGATTTGATAGGCACGAATGTCTTTCCAACTGACAAACCATTTTCTTCCGAAAACAGACCGGATAATGCCGCTGGAATTGATTTCGAATCTGACCGGCACAAACACATGCCAAACGACCGCAGAAAGCAGAAAAAAAGCGGACAAGACCGAAATCCAGCCGTCGCAATTCCATACGGTCAGCAAAAAGCCGGATTCTGCCAAGAGAAGAACGGCAACCGTCCATTTCTGATCGGTAACTTGATGCATCACGTAATTCAGCGGTTTCGTTTCCATCGGATACTGCTAAAAAGTCAATGCCGTCCATGATACGGGAAAACGGATAAAAAGGAAGAGGGCGATATCTCACCGGCGGCAACGTCTCTGCCTTTTAGCGTTTATGATTTTGCTGTTCCGCTTCAACGGCTTTTTCGGCGGTTGCCTGCTGCTGCATTTGCAGTACCAAACGCTGCACCTCCGCCTGCCGAACAGCATCCAGCCGAATCTGCTCTTCTCTTGCCGCCAATTCTTCCGCAATCCGCTGTTCCCGCTCCTGCACCGCCTTCCGCTCACGCTTCCGAAGACGGCGGCGTTGACGCTTTTCCAAAACAGAACGCGGAAGCAATACCCGAATCGGCTGTGACGGCTCTTCCACCGGCGGCAATATCCGAACCGGTATGTCCATCTTTTGGAACATACGGCATACGTGTTTATGGCACGTGAACAGCAAAATCTGCCTGCCTTGTCCCTGCCGGACAACATCTAATAATACCTGAATCGCCGTCCACGCCCGGCGGGAATCAAAATTAACCAGCACGTCGTCCAGAATAATCGGCAAAATCGAACCGTGCCGGGCAAACTCCGAAGCCAACGCCAGCCGCAGTGCAATGAATAACTGTTCCCGCGTTCCCCGCGAAAGCCACGAAACATCAAACGTATGGCCGTTCTTGTCGTCAACCAGCAGCGTCTCTTCGCCGAGCGGTGTCCAAATCCGGTGATACTTTTCGTCCGTTAATTGTTTCAATAATTCCGATGCTTCAGAAAGCGTTCTCGGCTGCCGGTCGCGCTCATAAGCCGTGCGGATTTCATCCAGCATCCGCGCACAAACCGCATACACCTGCCAATCGTAAATAGCCGACCGGATTTTTTCATTGATCACGGCAAGTTCCCGCTGTTTCAAGACGGGTGTCCGGTCTTCGGTCATCTGCTTTAATTGTTCCGTCAGTTGCCCCCGCATCTGCAATTCTCCGTGCAGCCGGGCGGATGCCGCTTCGATCCGTTTGACTGTTTCTTTCAGCAGATCGTCAAGCGGCGGCAGCGGTTCGAGTGCCGCTAATTCTTCGGCGAAAGAATTGTCCGGCAGTTCCACTTTTTCTTCCGCATTCATCTGCCGGATTTGTTCCGCTTCGGCTTTTTGTTCCAATAATCTTCTTGCAATGCGCGGTTCCAAAAGATTGCCGATCATCTTTTCTGTACAAAAATTACCGATTGCGGCATCGAGTTCCCGCTGAATCCCCTGCTCCTGCGTCAGCAGCCGGCGGTACTGTAAATACCGGCGGTGCAGCGTCTGCAATTCTTCCGGTGTTTTCACACCGAATTTGCGGAGAATATCCTTTTCTTTATCTTTTGCCTTGTCTAAATCGGACTCAACTTTACGGCGCATTCTGCGGAATGCTTTGATGCCGGCAATGAACTTGGTACGCTTTTGTACGGCAGCGTTATTTTCTTCAAGACGTTTCCGTATCCGGGCAAAAATCTGAACGTAACTTTCACCGTCCGGCACGTTCAAATTGATCTCACTGACCAAATGATCGATCCGGTTCGTGAGCATTTTAATATCTTTGATCCGCTGACGAAGCAGGTCGCTGCGTTTTTCAATTTCTTTCCGCAAATCGCCGAGAACATCGCAATGGTCAATGTAATCTTTGATGCGTGCCGGTGTCCAGTCGTGCGGCAGACCGGTGCGCCGCAGCCAATCGTTCCAATGTTTCACGGCCGAAGTATTTTGTTCTTTCGCTTCCTGCAACCGTGTTTCGGCAAGTTTCAGCCTCCGGTTGGTTTCCGTCCGCTGTGCGTCCGCCGGTATTAACTTTTCGAGCGTTGCCTGTTCCTGCTGGGCTTCTTGCAGCCGCATCTCAATCGTTGCCGATCCGGCGGCAGGGAAACGGGTATCAACCGCAGCAACTTCCTGTTTGGCCTGCTCAATCTGCGAAGACAGAAAACCGAGTTGCCGCTGATTTTCTTCTAATTTTTTGGCGTTGTTCTTTTCGGAGAATTTTTTGAACGCAATGGACGAACCGATCATCACACAGCCGAGAACGATCATCACCGGCGACAATTTCGGATCAAGAGCGTCAATTTTGATGCAGCCAAGCCCGATACAGGCGGCACCGGCAAGACCGGCAAGCACAATCAGTCCGATCATCCAGCCGGGCAGTGCCTGATTTTGCAGCAAAAAAGTATTGATGCGGCGGAGTTCCTTATGCCGGAGAAGCATTTCGTTCATTTGCTGTCCGATACTTTGACGGCGGCGGAGTTGCTGCACCATGTCGGTCGCCTTTGTCAGGGCTTCGGTTAAATTCGGCGTTCCCCGTTTTGCTGATTCCGCTTTCATACGCTCGTTCAATTCCTTCGCTTTATGCTGCAAATCGGTGAAACGATCCTGCATTTTCGAGAGCATTTTTTTCGACCGGTTTACCGCTTTGGCATAAGTCCGGTATTCTTCCAAAACGCCGGACTGAATCATTTCGGCAGAACCATGATACCGGGCGGCAGAACCGGAAAGGACGGAATCTGACGGTTCCAATTCCGCCGCAGAAATATCTGTTTTCGGCAGCGGATAATGTCCTTTTCGGATTTGCGTCTCTTCGGCAGCGATTTGGGAATTATATTTTTCGACCTCTTTTTCAAGGGTGATAATTTCCTGATCGAGTTCAATAATCCGCGGCTCTTCTTCAAGAAGAATTTCGATTCGCGGAGCAAGTTTAACAATTTTTTCGCTCACCGGCAATTCAGCGGCGGTTTTTTTCGCTTTTTGGAACTCTGTCTTTACTTTTTCGTAAGCGGCTTTCCGTTCCGCCAGTTCATTTTCAATGCCGGTTAACTGTTTGACCGCTTCTTCCGAAACGGCGGCAACGGTTCCCATCGCCGCAATTTCGTCACGGATTTGATCACGGCGGATCCATATCGGTTCTGCATTTTTTGCAATTTCGTACAAAATCTTTTCTTTTTGCAGTTTATGGCAGTCCTCTTCATAACCGGCGGCAGTCCGGTCAACAATCCGCAGTTCGTTTCGGATTTGAATATACTGCCGGACAAGCAGTTTGGTTTCGGCAATTTCCGTAACAATTTTTTCCCGTTGATGAAGGAGTTGCGTTAACTGCGACGGCTTGCTTTCGGTTTCGGCAATGTTCAGAATTTTATTCCGCCGGGCGGAAAGTTCCCGAATCGTATCGACAATGGAGACGCGGTCAATGCCGACACTTAACCGAAAAAGCATTTCGGCGGCTTCGGTATCGTTCAGCGAAGCCAGTTTCTGGAGTTCATCGAGACCGATAGCAAAGACGTTGTTGAACGTTTGTTCGTCCACACCGGCAACAAGAACACGGAGAAATTGAGACCCCTGTTTGCTTCCGTCTTCGGTTTGAATGTTGATCTGGTCTTCATTGCCGGTTCGGTCGGGAATGAACATTCGGCGCAGGGTATATTGCCCGCTGGGGGATTCCATTTGCAGAACTCCGCCGGAAATAACAAGAGGCGAAGCATGGACAAGCCGGACAGCAGCCGAACCGTCCGCTGCGGCCAAAGGTTTTCGCACGAACCGCTGCCGGTCGCTGCCGAAACCGTAGAGAACGGAGCGGATAAATTCAAGGATGGTGGACTTTCCGGCTTCGTTTGCTCCGTAAAAAACATTGATTCCGTCCGTCAATTGCGGAAGGGTAAGCCCCGACCAGAGACCGAAACGCTCGATTTCAAGGGACGTAATCTTCATAGAGAAAACAGGAAGTAGGGGAAATAAATGGCATTTTTTGTGTATATTGCCCATTTTACGCTATCACGCTTTTGCTGTCAATATCGGCAGAATAGATAAATTTTGACGGCGGCATCAGCGGTGCTATTCCGGTACGGTTTTGAGAAATTCCGCATATTGCTTGTCCAAATCGGAAAACGACCGTTCTGTTAAAGTACTCAACGCCTCCGGTTTTGATTTTCCCTGATGCACATGCCGGATCAATTCAAACAGCGGCTTGCGGTAACGACCGTTTTCGGCAAACATCAGCCAGTAAAAAAGGGCTGCCGATTGATCATAAATTTTCACAATGTCCGGGCTTGTTTGAATCTGTACTCTATTCATTGCGGTCATTTGCCGGATCGGCAAACGAAAATGACGCTCGAAGTGATAAATTTTCGCTGCATAAAGACGGTTATCGAAAAGATCGCCGGTACGGTATTGTTTGTCTTCGATTTTCAGCGTTTCCATGAAAAGAGCAGCACCCTCAACAAGCCAAAAATTGTTCGGAATGTCTGCCGGCTTTTGCTTCGGTTTTTGGAAACATTCTGTCAGAATTTGATGTGTTCCTTCGTGAAAAAGCACTTTTCTTGCCGCCGGAGAAACATTTTTATCGGACGGTTCCTGCGGAAAGCAATAGATTGCCGACGGCTTATCCGGCTGCGGCGGCGCGTAAAATCCGTTAGTTCGGGAGGCGGCAGGGAATCGTGCAGCCATATTTTTTCGGTAATCCTGTTGATCGCAAAAAATAACGACACGAAACCGTTGATCATTGTTCTTTTTGTTCTCTTTTTCTTCAGCAGTGTGTTTTGCCGGATTTTTTTCCGTAAGATATTGATTGAAAAGCGTCTGCCAGCATGAATAAAGATGTTCTAATTGTTTTCCGGCATCCGTTCCGTAGCCGGCATTGCAGCAAATAATTTCATAGTGTTCCGTTTGGACTTTATAACGCCGCAGTGGTCCCCCCGTTGTTTCGTCAATGCGGATTTCTTCGGTTTCAACCGGTATATCCCGCAGTGTCCGGCGGACTTCAAGCGAGCCGGTCGGCGTGTCTGCCGCTGCCGTATACGAAGCAGGACAAAACGTGGCATGGTAAGCCGCAAACAGACAAAACAAAGGGATTGCTGAATGGTTACTCATTTTTTAAGGAAAAAGCGTTGCAGGCGAAACCGTAGGCGAGTGCGACAAAGAGACCGCCGCCGACAATATTGCCGAGTGTGACCGGCAAAAGATTTGCCGTAAAAAAGTTTGACCATGTCAATGCCGACAGCATCTCCGGTTTTGCAACAGTCATGGCGGATTCCCGCCATACCGGATTTGCTGCCGCAAAAAGACCGGCGGAAATGTAATACATATTCGCAACGGAGTGTTCGAAGCCGGACGTAATGAAAAGCCAAATCGGGAAATAAACCGCAAAGATTTTGCCGGCAACGTCTTTTGCGGCGGCTGCCATCCATACCGCTAAACAGACAAGCCAATTGCACAGAATACCGAGTGAAAACGCTTCCATAAATGTTAGACCGCATTTTGCCGCTGCAATTTTGATCGTCATTCCGCCGAGCAGCGCATTTCCGCCGTTGAGTTGTCCCGACTGATAAATCAAAAAGGCAACGAAAAGGGAACCGGCAAGATTGCCGAGATAAACGATGCACCAATTCCGCAGCATGCCGAAAATGTTGATGCGGTGTTGACACAGCGGCAGAAGCATCATTGTATTACCGGTGAATAATTCTCCGCCGGCAATGACAACGAGCATTAATCCGCCGGGGAAAATCGCACCGGCGAGACATCGTCCCAGACCGAAGGTCTCCGGTTTTGCCAGCAGATTGAAGGCTGCCATTGTGGAACCTTCGGAAGCAAAAGCGATATAAACACCGGCAAGGATGCCGAGAATGAACAGAGCGGCGGCGGACTTTGCCGCTTTGGCAACACCGGAGTCGGAAATAATTTGGGCAATTTCACAGGGAGGCATGGCGGTATTATACGACAGTCCGCCGAAAACGGGAACGCTCTCAATATACAGGCAGGAACAAGGCAGCAAACATGCCCTCTTGCTGAAGAGAGAAAATATGCTACAATACTTTTCCTTGCCGAAATGGCGGAACTGGCAGACGCGCTAGGTTCAGGTCCTAGTCCGGTTAACACTGGGTGGAGGTTCAAGTCCTCTTTTCGGCATTCTTTTTATCAAACTGCACGAAATTGTTTGACAGCATGGCTGCTGTACCATAACAACGCATTCTTCTTTTTTCTGCCCGAATTTTTCGCTGCTGAACACGACCAAACCGAACCAGCCTCCCAACTTGCAATTATTTCCAAACCCGTTAAAATGACGACGAGTTTTCACTTTTACTGTCACCCTCCGTTTGAACCAGTCGTTATGAAAAATTTATCCTTTTTTGCTTGTGTTGTTCTGTTCCCCTTGCTCTTCGGCGGTATACTTTTTGCCGAAGACAAAAAGGACACCGCCCCGAAAACAGAGAAAAAAAATCTCCGAAGAGAACGGAATTTGAAAAATCCTTTTTTTCAACCCTCCCTGAACTATCTGAAAAATCCGGTCCCGGTTGAGAATTCCGAAGCGGACAACGAAACCGTTATGAAGCCGTACCTCGAAAAAATCACCGGCACAGAACAAACGTTCAAAATGATTCCCGTCAAAGGAGGGAAATTCAAAATGGGCAGCCCCGAAGACGAAGAAGACCGGAAAGCCGACGAGGGACCGCAAACCGAAATCAGCGTGCAGCCCTTTTGGATCGAAGAACATGAAACAACATGGGACGAATTCAAACAATTTGCCTTAAAAATTCTTCGGGAACAGCGGCAAAAAAAAGGTTCCGAATCGGAAAGAGAAAAAGCAGCCGATGCCCATGCAGCCCCGACCGCCCCTTACGATATTGCTTCTATCAGTCATGACAATGCCGGTAAAACCGGCTATCCCGCCAGTGGTATGACGCTTTACTGCGCTCAGACGTACTGCAAATGGCTGACAATGGTGACAGGGCGTTATTACCGTCTTCCGACCGAAGCCGAATGGGAATACGCTTGCCGGGCGGGATCAACAACGGCTTATTCTTTCGGCAGTGAAGCCGATAAACTCAGCGATTATGCGTGGTGGTTTGATAACAGCGATGGTGCCTCGCACAAAATCAAAACGAAAAAACCGAATGCTTGGGGACTTTACGATATGCACGGCAATTTGTCGGAGTGGGTACTGGAACAGTATGCCAAAGACACGTACTCCAAGCGGAAGCCCGGTATGTTTGCGGCACCGGTGAAACCGGCGGCAGGAGAAGGATTCGGTCAAATTGCGCGGGGCGGAAACTGCGAAGACGATGCGCCGTCCAATTTGCGTTCCGCCCGACGATTGTTTTCGGAAGCATCGTGGAAAGCACAAGACCCGCAGTATCCGCAAAGCATTTGGTGGGTTACGGATGCTGCTTACGTCGGATTCCGTGTGGTGCGTCCGCTTACTCCTCCGAAAAACGCAGAGGAGGCGGCATTGTACGAGCCGGACCCGAATGTATGGCTTGAATATGATGAACTCAATAAGCGGGATTAACGGCAGAGGCAACAGACCGAAATCATCACGAATCACGAAAGGATCATGCCGAAATTTTATATCGAAACGGTCGGCTGCCAGATGAACGTATTGGACAGTGAACTTGCCGGTGCCGCCTTGATCCGTTCCGGTATGGAACCGGCAGACAGCATAACCGATGCTGATGTGATTCTTTTCAATACGTGCAGCGTCCGGCAGCATGCTGAAGACAAAGTGTACAGCGCACTCGGTCGGTTGAAACAATGGAAAGAGCAAAAGCCGGTCAGTGTTCTTGGCATCATCGGCTGTATGGCGCAGAAAGACCAGAAACTGATTTTTCAGCGTGTACCGTATGCTGATCTTGTTCTTGGTCCCGGTCAACTGGACGTGCTTGCCGAAACAGTGCGGCAACTTTTTGATGCCAAGAGCGGAGGACGCAAGCCCTCTGTTCTTCAACGTGTTTGTGTCAGTTTGCCGCGTAACGCCGGCAAACATCATGAAGTGATCGAAAGTTTCCGGCTGTATAATCCTGAACGAATGATTCGCGGGGGGCTTATGCCTGCGGCGGCGGGATCGCCGTCACTTGTCCGCATTATGTTCGGCTGTAATCAGTTTTGTTCCTACTGTATTGTGCCGTATGTCCGCGGTCCTGAACAAAGTCGTCCGCCGCAGGATATTTTGAATGAAGTCAAACTTCTCGCAGACGGCGGCGCAGCAAAAATCACGTTCATCGGTCAAACAGTTAATTCTTATTGTTACAATAATAATGGCAAAATAACAAAATTAGCAGATTTGCTTTATCTTGCTTCGGAAACTGCCGGTGTACAACAGATTGATTTTGTAACAAATTATCCGCTCGGAATTGATGACCGTTTACTGCAAGCCGTCCGGGATTTGCCGAAGGTTGTGAAACATTTTCACGTGCCGGCACAAAGCGGATCGGATACGGTTTTGCAGCGGATGAACCGGCATTACACTTCCGCCCGGTATCGGGAAATGACGGATCAGATTTATGAAACGGTTCCCGGTGCAACGATGACAAGCGATTTTATTGTTGGTTTTTGCGGAGAGACGGATGCGGAATTTGAGCAGACAGTCGATCTCGTGAAGTATTGCCGGTTCCGTAACAGTTTCATTTTCAAGTACAGCGGGCGAAAGGGGACGAAATCGGCGGAACTCTATGCGGATGATGTGCCGGAGGAAGTCAAAAAGCATCGCAACAACCGGCTTCTGGAAGTCCAGATCGGTATCTCCCGGCGGGGCGCACACGTTGCTAAACATGGTCAATCCGAATCGGATGCGGTATAACTCGACGATGCAACAGTAGCGGTTAGGGCGACTGTCATTTTCCGGTTAGTATTGTCCAAAGTGCTTCGAGGGACTGCGGAATAACGTGAGTTGAACCGATGGTTGCCATATAATTCGTGTCGCCGTTCCATCGGGGAACGATGTGCCAATGCAGATGCCCCGGCAATCCGGCTCCTGCTGCATGTCCAAGATTGAGACCGATATTAAATCCGTCCGGCGACATGTGCTGCGTCAGTATTTCCGTCCAGCGGTCAATTTCACGGATCAACTCGATTTTCTCCGTTTCCGTCAAACCGGAAAGATTGCCGCAGTGATTTCGCGGTGCAACAAGAATATGCCCGTTGTTGTACGGAAAGCGGTTCAATACCGAGAGAGTCCATTCCGTCCGCCGGATTACGAATCGGGTACGGTCATTCGCGTCATCAAATACGGCTTGACACAGAAAGCATTTCGGATCGGCATGCGGACCGACCGCGACAGCGGTCTTTTCTGCGGCAGAATCTTTATTTTCCGTGATATACGCCATTCGCCACGGAGCCCAAAGGATGTCAATGTTGGTCATGATAACCGGAATAATCAGTTTATAATATCTGCGGAACAGACGAAAACGCGGATCAATCAAGCCGTCCATTGTACTCTATTTCGGGTGTCATTGATTAGCCCCATTTCCCACCCGGTTTTGTCTTGTTAATATTCCAACACAGTCGGTTTCTGCTGTTGACAATTCTCCGGTTCCAGATTATGTTAGTACATAATCCGTTTTGTTTTTGTCCTTTGTATGATAAAATGCCATAATGTATTATTACAAGGGTATTCACGGAGGACATCAATGGCAAAAACCTATTCAATGGACTTGCGGACAAGGGTCATGAACAATATTCACAACGGACGTTCCGAAAGAAAAACCGCCGCAAAGTTCAGAATATCCCGTCAATGGATTCAACAACTCAAACGGCAGGAAAAACAAACCGGCTCTTTTGAAGCCAGACCGCTCAAAGGCGTTGCCGGAGCAAAACGAAAACTCAAACCCTTTCAGGAACAACTCAAGAAATGCGTTGCCGTATTTTTTATTTACCGCCTTATAGTCCTGATTTTAATCCGATAGAGTTGGTTTTTCGAAGGTGAAGGCGGTGCTTCGCAAACGTTGTATTCGTGATATGAATAAGTGATTACGGTTTGTTAAAAATGTTCCGAAGTTAATAACGCAAGATGACTGCCGCGGATACTATAAACACTGCGGATATGGACCGTGACTTTTAGGGGTATGCACTAATAGGGCGGACTGACAAGAGCAAGATGTGAACAAACGGAAATAAAAGACGGATACCTCGACCGGATATAGTTGGCAAAGCCGGCAAAGCGAACAAAACCCTTTTCAATTTTGGCGGTTTCCTTCCACGTTGCGGTGTCATAAATCCGGGCAATCGGCTTGTTATTTTCACTTGATTCAGTCGCTGCCCATTTACTGTCAGGCGAAAATTGAGCGAAACGTCCTTCAAGAATCAGCGGTTCTGCGGCAGGCAGTTCGCCATCGTTATTGTTGTCTTCAGCATGAGAACGGAAAGGACTGTAGACAATGACGGCTGCCGTGAGGAAAGCGGCTGTAATGCATGCATAAAGAAATCCGGCGGTGAAAATTGGCAGCCATGGCGGTTCTCCGTTTGTGAGCATTTCATTGTGCATTATAATGCGTCCCGCACCCGATCGCAACGTTCGTCCGCCGCCAGTTTCACGAAATTCCTGCGGACATAAACAACTCTTGACGGCTCTTAAAAATGGATTAAAATACGCCCGCCTAAAATGATCAATGATCCATGCCTGCCGCAAGCCGAATCATCACAAAAGACACAATCATCCGCTCGGACACATATCTTACCGGCGATACAATATTTACAAAAAATGTTCACATAACCGGTAATAACGTATGGCTCAGATCGGCAGACGATATAACGATTCACGGCGATCTTTTATTTTCAGGAAAGGATGCGAATTTATTTACGCGGGGCAATGTTACGATACACGGAAACGTTCTGTCAAGGTGTAAGGACGCACTGTTAACGGCAGAAAAAAGCATTACCATTCATGGAAATATAACAGTAAGACGCGTTCTGTGGGTGTGGGCAGGAGTCACCGATATACTGAAAATTAACAGTGAAGAGGAATGTACCGCTTATCTCGCACAAAGCAAGGCAAAAAAAATAAACGAGATATTAATGTTTTTCATTGATGATGCATCATGTTTTACCAATCACATACTGAATAGTAAAATACACAACCGCAATTTGTTTTGTCCGCCGGAAAAATTTACGGGAATAAGAACCGTCGGAGGATGTCTCACTGTCGGCGGCGATATGACATCGGAAAGTATTGGCGAAATAGTTCTGGTCGCCGGCGGTTGTTTGTCTTGTACCGGAGGAAACATTGCTTACGGGCAAATCGCTGCGACAACGCTGATCGTTGACGGCGACGTATTAAAATTACCGGCAATTGCTAATTCTGCCGAGCATATTTTTTTCTGCAATAACGGGCGCATTGCGGCTTTCGGAAATGCCGGAGATGCGGTGATTAGGAGCAGCACCGCAGACCTGGCGGATAACGGCATATACTCTCTCAACCCGTCGGTGCATATATCGTACAATAAAGACGGTGATATGAGTTTTTATATGCTGGAATCTTCCGAAAATACTCCTCTCCGTGAACAATCGGATAGAGATATTTCCCAATCAGCGGATTACAGCCGTCCCGCGATAATTCGGGCGGGCATTATTTGAAAAAACATTGTTGATGGGGCCTGGTGCCATTTCCAAACCTTTTGCATGGATCCTGCGAAAGTACCTGAATAAGCCGCCGCGCATTGCCCACACGTCACCTGCAAAGTCGGTTTTTTGCCGTAAAAGGTCGTGAAAACACCTTCCTAAATTGCCTGTATTGCCTAATATTTGTGAGTTTTAGGACTTTGCAGTCGACGTGGCATTGCCCACGCCCACGTACGTTAATTTATGCTATAATATCGGGGCTATACTTTGTCTGAACACCATTGGAACGTTGCACGAATGAAACACAGTACGGAACCGCTTACCGATTTTTCCTACCGGTTAGCCCAGTCGCAGCGCGGCGGACTTTACGATCCCCGCGAAGAACATGATGCCTGCGGAATCGGTCTCACCGCCGATATTAACGGCAGACGCTCCCACCAAATCGTCCGCGACGGCTGCGTCATTCTCAATAATCTCGCTCACCGGGGAGCCGTCGGCAGCGACCCCGATACCGGCGACGGTGCCGGAATTCTCCTGCAAATTCCTGACCGGTTCTTCCGACAACGATCCTCCCAAATCGGACGCTCCCTGCCCAAAGAAGGGCAATACGCCGTCGGTATGGTCTTTTTGCCCCGTCAGGACAGCAGCAAACTTTTCGCCGTTCTTGAAAAAACCATCGAAGAAAACGGCTGCACCATTCTCGGCACACGGAACGTTCCCAACAAACCGGAAACTGTCGGTATAACCGCCCGGCTCGTCTGTCCTGATGTCAAACAAATTTTCATCGAAAATCCCGGTCTCGATGAACTTGCCTTTGAACGGAAACTCTACATCATCCGCCGATTGACGGAAAAAAAAGTCCGTCAAAGCGGTTTAACGGGCTGGCAGGAGTTTTACATTTCGTCCTTGTCCTGCCGGACTCTAGTGTATAAAGGAATGATGATCGCCGCCCAACTGACACGGTTCTATCCCGATTTGCTCGAAGAGGATATGGAATCCGCCATTGCCGTCGTTCATCAGCGGTACAGCACCAACACGTTCCCGAATTGGACGCTTGCCCATCCGTTCCGTATGATGTGTCACAACGGCGAAATCAACACCATTCGGGGAAACGTTGACCGGCGGTGCAGCGCACAGGAAATCCTGAACGGCTTGATTCACCGCAACGAAACGGTCTGGGGAGATTCTCTCGAAAAAATCCTGCCGATCTTCAATAACCTTGACGACAGCGATTCTGCCTTGTTTGACAATATGCTTGAATTACTCGCACTTTCCGGCAGAAGTTTAGCCCATTCGATTTTGATGATGATTCCCGAAGCGTGGGGAGAAAAATATGCACTCGGCAGAGATCAGCGTGGATTTTTTGAATATCACGCAACGTTTATGGAACCGTGGGACGGACCGGCAGCAATGGCATTCAGCGACGGACGCGTGGCGGGCAGCATCGTTGACCGCAACGGACTGCGACCGGCACGCTATTCCGTCACGAAAGAAGACCGTTTTCTGCTTTCCTCCGAGGCCGGAGTTTTGCCGATTGATCCGGCGGACATTGTCCAGCGCGGCTGCGTTTCGCCGGGCAAAATGATTCTTGTCGATACCGTGCAGAAACGGATTATCAACAATGACGAAATCAAAGCGAAAATTACCCGAAGCCGTCCTTACCGCCGCTGGGTGGATGCCAACCGGATCGAATTAAGCCGACCGGGTGCTTATTACAGCGGGCTGCCGCAAACGGAGTCCGTACCGGTTCGGAATGAATCCGAACATACGGCAGCGGACGGACATTCGCTCCTCTCGGTTCAGCGCAATGCCGGCTATACGCGGGAAGAACTTGATCTGATTCTCCGCCCGATGTACGAAACCGGCGCAGAGGCTATCGGCGCAATGGGCTATGATGCGCCGCCGGCAGTTTTGTCCGATAAACCGCAACTCCTGTTCGATTATTTCCGGCAGCGGTTCGCCCAAGTGACCAATCCGCCGATAGACCCGATTCGGGAAAAACTTTTAATGAGTTTAACCTCTTTTATCGGTCCGCTTGGTTCGCCGCTGACGGAGTTTCCGTCTCACGCTCACTGCCTGAAAATCAAAACGCCGGTTCTTACTCCGCCGGATTTGCAGCAGATTTTTGAGATCAACGATCCCGACATCAAAGCAGTTCGGATTGACACCACCTTTGAGAAAGAAGACGGAACAACGCCGTGTACCGATGCAAACGGAGAAAGCCGTTTCCAAAGATTCGCTTCATCCATGCGGCAGGCAATGCAGCGTATTTGTAGTGATGCCGAACTTGCCATCAGCGACGGGGCGGGCATTTTGATTTTGAGTGATAAAAAAGCGGACGCTCGCCGGGTTGCTGTTCCGTCTTTGCTTGTTTCCAGCGGTCTCGGCAGGTATCTGATGAGTAAGGGGTTACGCGGCAAAGTAGGGCTGATCCTTGAATCCGCCGAACCGCGGCAGGTTCACCATTTTGCGATGCTGATCACGACGGGACTCGATGCCGTTTGTCCGTATCTTGCGATGGAAACGATTGCCGCCGAATTATTAGCGGGCAGCGGACAGCAGCCGGTTTCCGTTCCCGGTTTGCAGGAAGCGGTCAAAAACTATATTTCTGCGATTGACAAGGGATTGCTCAAAATCTTCTCGAAGATGGGTATCAGCACCATCCGGTCTTATCGTTATACATTGTCCTGCGAGGCGGTCGGACTGAACCGGGAATTTGTCGAAGAATTTTTCGGTCCGATTCCTTCCCGAATCGGCGGACTCGGTTTCGATGACGTTGCGAAGGAAACGCTGCTCCGGCATGAAGACGCTTACCGGATCAAACGCGGCGGTGCGGAGATTCTTGATCCCGGCGGCGAACACCGGAACCGGCGTAACGGCCCGCCGCACCTTTGGGATGCCGAAAGCATTGCCCTGATGCAGTTTGCCGTCCGCAATCAGGATCAGAAATCCTACGATGCTTTTGCGGAACGCATCAATAATCAAACCGGCAGACATTGCACGCTCCGCAGTTTAATGGATTTCCGTTACGATAAATGCAGTTCCGTGCCGGTTGAAGAAGTGGAACCGGCTGATCAGTTGGTCAGGCGTTTTATGACCGGTGCAATGAGTTTCGGCGCATTAAGCCGGGAAGTCCATGAAGCGATGGCGGCGGCGATGAACCGGATCGGCAGTATGTCGAACAGCGGCGAAGGCGGCGAAGATTCCGCCCGGTTTGTACCGGTGGACGGCATTGACCGGAACAGCGCAACCAAACAAATTGCTTCCGGCAGATTCGGTGTGACGACAGAATATCTCGCCAATGCCAAGGAATTGCAAATTAAAATGGCGCAAGGGGCGAAGCCCGGTGAAGGCGGACATTTGCCCGGTCATAAAGTCAACGAAGAAATCGGCAGGATACGGCACAGCACGCCGGGAGTCAGTTTGATTAGCCCGCCGCCGCATCACGATATTTATTCGATTGAAGATTTGGCACAGTTAATTTTCGATTTGAAAAACGTCAATCCCGAAGCGAGAGTCAGCGTCAAACTGGTCAGCATCTGCGGTGTCGGAACGATTGCGGCCGGAGTGGCAAAAGGAAAAGCCGATATGATTTTGATCAGCGGCGGCGACGGCGGAACCGGAGCCAGTCCGTTGAGCAGTATTAAAAATGCGGGCGTTCCTTGGGAACTCGGTTTGGCGGAAACGCAGCAGACATTGGTGCGGAACGAGTTGCGCGGACGGGTGAGAATTCAAACGGACGGTCAGATACGGACCGGGCGCGACATTGCGGTTGCCGCTATGCTTGGTGCGGAAGAATTCGGTTTCGGAACGGCGGCTCTTGTATCTCTCGGCTGCGTGCTGATGAGAAAGTGCAATGCGAATATTTGTCCGGTCGGCATTGCCACGCAGGATGCACGTCTGCGGAAAAACTTCGGCGGTGCGCCGGAACATTTAATCCGCTACTTCCGGTTTATTGCGGAAGAACTCCGGCTCATTATGGCGAAACTCGGTTTCCGTACTTTTACCGAAATGGTCGGACGCAGCGATTTATTGTTTCAGAAACAGCCGTCCGCTGCGGACAACTGGAAAATCAAAACGATTGATCTTTCTTCCGTTTTTGTCCGTCCTGATGTCCCGGAAACGGTGGCGATTTGCTGTAACGAAAAACAACATCTGGACGGAGTCACGCCGCTGATGAAGCAGATCGTTGAAGAAACGAAGGAAGCCGTAAATACCGGAAAGCCGGTTGCCAAATCGTACAAAATCACGAATCTTGACCGGTCGATAGGGGCGGCGGTTTCGTACTCCATTGTGAAAAAATACGGTGCCGCCGGTCTGCCGGAAGATACGGTGAAGTTGTCGTTTGAAGGAACGTCAGGACAAAGTTTCGGTGCTTTTACGGCAGCGGGCGTGACACTGCATTTAACCGGCGAAGCCAATGATTATGTCGGAAAAGGATTGTCGGGCGGCAAATTGATTATCCAGAAATCGCCGGACAGCCCGCTGGACGCATCGCAGAATGTGATTGCCGGCAAGACGCTTTTTTACGGGGCAACGGGCGGCGAGGCGTATATTAACGGACGCGTCGGCGAGCGGTTTTGTGTGCGGAACAGCGGAGCGGTCGTTGTGGTGGAAGGCGTAGGCGATCACGGCTGCGAATATATGACGGGCGGCTGTGTGGCGGTACTGGGACCGACCGGTGTGAATTTTGCGGCGGGTATGTCCGGCGGAATCGCTTATGTGTATGATCCTGATCAACAGTTCGATTTGCGGTGCAATCTGGAAATGGTTGATTTGGAACCGATGTTTTTGGAAAACGACATTTCCCGTCTGCGGAAGATGATTCAAAAACATTTCGATTATACGGGCAGCACGAAAGCGAAAGAGTTGCTGGAAAACTGGGAACGGACGAAAAACTTGTTCGTGAAGGTGATTCCGATGGAATACCGGGCGGCTTTGGGTTTAACGAATCCGGTGGACTTGCAGAGCCGGAAAACAACGGAACAGCAAGTATTTCAGGCGTAGGGTGCGGATATTTTATGGACAGGAACTGCCGGAAAAAACGTCCGCAAAAAATTTATGAAGAACTCCGCAACTGGTATTTTCGGGCAGCCGAAGCGTCGCAAAATCCTGACGGCACGCTGCGCATCATTATCCGCCTGCTGCTCTGTTTTTTTCTCCGCGAGAAAAAACTCATTCCCGCACCCCTTTTTGAATATGATTTTTGCAACGAAAATCTCAAAGAAGAGGACTGCCGGTATTATAAAGTTATCCTCCGCAATTTGTTTTTCGGTTCTCTGAATACGCCGATGTCCCGGCGCGGCGAATTGGAAAACAAAAACCTTATTAAAAATGACGGTATTCTCAAAAAACTGTTTTATCAAAAAATCCCGTTTCTGAACGGCGGTCTTTTTACGGAACATCCCGGTGATAATTGTCCGCTGCCCGATCTTTTTTTCTTTTCGAAGCCGCTGCTGCAAACGCCGAAAGAATCCGGCGGGAAATATCCGGCAGCGGGAATTGTGGATATTCTTTCGCAGTATCCGTACACGCTGAACGAAACGGGTGATTCGGAATGCATTGATCCTGAATTCATCGGACGAATTTTTGAATGTCTGCTCGCTTATATTGAAGCCGGCGGTCAAAAGAGCCGGCGGAAAATGACCGGCAGTTATTACACGCCGCGCGAGATCGTGGATTACATGGTGAATGAGGGGCTGAATACATATTTTGCAGACGGTTCAGAAAACCATCGGCTTGAAGATTTGAAAATTCTCGATCCCGCCTGCGGCTGTGGAGCGTTTCCCTGCGGGATTTTGAACGCCCTTATGCAGCGGATTGATCCGCATAAAACATTGCCGCCGCAGGAACGTTATCAAAAAAAGTCGGAGATTTTACGTAACGTTATTTACGGCATTGATATTCAGCCGATGGCGGTGCAGATTACTGTGCTGCGGCTGTTTTTATCACTGATACAGGATATTCAGCCGGACCCGGAAAAAGAAAATTTCGGAATCGAACCGCTGCCGGACATTGCGAATTTTACTTGCCGCAATGCGCTGCTGAACGTTCATTCTGCTGAAAAATTCGACATTGTCATCGGCAATCCGCCATACGGAGCGGACTATCCGCCCGAACAAAAAGAATATTTTCGTAACAATTATCAAAGTGCAAAAACAATAAAAAACAAACAAAAAGGTTCGATGGATACGTTTTCGCTGTTCATTGAAAACGGGTTTCACGCCTTGAAAAAGGGCGGATATTTGACATTTATCGTGCCGATGACGGCTGTTTCCAGTGATGCGGCAACCGGACTGCACCGGCTTCTTGAGACGCAATGCAGCACGATAAAAGTGCTGTCGCTTTCTGACCGTCCGCAGCAAATTTTCCCTCAGGCGCATCAAAAAACGTCTGTCATCAGTTTTTGCAAAGACGGTCTGCCGAACCGCTCCGTTTTGTCTACTCAAATGTACCGCAAAGACAAGCATACGGCGTTGCAGACCCTCATCAGCGGCATTACGTTTGCTGAAGTGGCCGGTTTGGGGTTGCCCGGACGCTATGCAAAAATTTCGCTGCCGGTAGAACAATCTATTTTGCAGAAATTACGGGAAATCAAAACGACTATCGGCACGCTGCGGCAAAAAGAGGGCAAGGCAATTTATTACCGGACGGCGGGCGGCGAATACTATAAAGTCATTACGGATTTTCCGACCGGTTCCATGACGGAAAAAGTCCTGTTTTTTGATACAAAAATTGCCGGCAGCATCGGTGCGGTTTTATCAAGCAGTTTGCTGTGGTGGTACAATCAGGTTTATACATGTTATCCTTCGTGGAAAACATCGGAGATTGAATCGTTTCCGATCCCTGCGGACAAATTGACACTGTCTGTCACCGGAAGGATTGAAAAATTATACGCATCCTATCTTCAGGACATTAAAAAGCATGTCCGGGAACATCAAACGAAAGCGTATAGAAATGTCCAATTGTTCCGGGAGTTTAAGATACGTTATTCCAAGCCGCTGATAGACAAGATTGATGATGCCATTGCCCCGCTTTACGGCTTGACGGACGAAGAGCGGGATTTCATCAAAAACTACGAAATCCGGTTTCGTGCGGACGGGTAAAACGCTGCTCCGAAAGAAATGTATTAAAATGATACACTTTTTACTAATTTGTATTATTTTACTGCATTGTTTGCGTTACCGGCAGAATCGCGCCAATTTTTCTGTTTTACGCAAATTGCTGTCTAATAAGGATTTGCGGCAGTATTTCCCTTTTTGATTCATCTGGTACAAAAATTGCTGTAAACGGCGGTGAAACATGACAGGTTTCGGCAGGGTGCCGAAAATGTCCATGTATACTTAATTCCGAATGATTTCGGAGAGAAAGGATCTTAAAATGAGAAAGACCTATTTTCAGATAGGTAAT
>JAIRPZ010000242.1 GCA_031256755.1 Planctomycetaceae bacterium | reverse complement strand
GTTAATACTGAACTGTTGCAGGTTGCAGGTTGCAGGTTGCAGGTTGCAGGTTGCAGGTTGCAGGTTGCAGGTTGCAGGTTGCAGGTTGCAGGTTGCAGGTTGCAGGTTGCGTCTTTTTCATTTTAACAGATTTTTGGTTAAGTTGACAAATAAGGGTAAAAACCATCGCCGCCATTCTAACTCATTTCGGCAGCAACGCAATATCTGGCAGTTCTTAAAATTGATCATTGATAATGGAAAATTGATAATTAGAAACATAAGGAGTAAAACCATAACGGTAAACTCTTTATAATTGTCAATTCTCCATTGTCAATTTTCAATTATCAATTATTAACATCCCTCCGGCAACCGTCTTGACAAAACCGCTGCGGCTGTTTAGAATGACCCCTCAAAGGAAAATGCCGTTTTACCGGACTTATCCGGTACGCAAAACCCCCGCCGCTTCTTATGTTCCGCATCCCGTTACTATACCCGTTATTGCACCTTGCCCTCTCCGCTATGGTTTTGACTTCCGCTTTCGGTCAGGAACTGGTCGATAAACAGCGGTCGCTTTCCGGTCAGTATTCCCAACTCGAACTGATTTTGCAGCGCATTGCCGAAACAGTCGGTGCGTCCAATCCGCAGCAAGCCGCTCTGCTCAAAAAAGCATTGCTCGAAAGCAAAGACAAACTCATCAGCCGGAATTTTGACGAAATCGTCACACTCCTTGACCGCAAACAGTTAACAGACGCAGTGGACGGACAGAATAATCTCGTCAAGGATTTGCACGAACTCCTCAAAGTTCTTGAAAGTGCTGACCGGAATGAACGCCGCAGTGCCGAAATGGAGAAAATTAAAGGGTTTATTAAAGACATCGACCAACTGCGGGGAAAAGAGCAGGACTTGAAAAACCAGACGCAGCGGCAGGGTGCGGAAAAATTGCCGCAAAATGCTAAAAAACAACAGGAAATTGAACGTCAAACAAAGGCGTTGCAGGATCGTATGAACGATCACGAATCGCAAAAAAATAAACCGTCTGAATCCAAACCGTCCGAATCGGATTCCGACAGCAATCCGGGTGATCCGTCTGAATCCAAGCCGTCCGAATCGGACTCCGACAGCAATCCGGGCGATCCGTCTGAATCCAAACCCAAAAAACAGCCAAGCAAGTCCGGCGAGTCCGAATCCGGGGAATCCGGTGATTCGCCGAATCAGGACGAACAGGACAGTGCCGAAGAAGATGAACAGGAAAACGCCGATGATGCGCCGGCACAAAAGGCATTGAAAAAAGCAAAGAAAAATATGAAAAAAGCCCGGGAAAAACTGGAAAAAGCCGAAAAAGAAGGGGCTTTGCACGATCAGGACGAAGCCATTGCCGAACTCCGCAAAGCGAAAGAAGAACTTGAAAAAATTCTGCGGCAACTGCGGGAAGAAGAATTACTGCAAACACTTGAAAAACTGGAAGAACGCTTCAAACAGATGTTGCAGCGTGAAGAAGCGATCCGGGCGCAAAATGAACGGCTGAATAACGAAAGCAAGAGTGAAGCCGGAAAAGAAACACGGACAATAAAAATTAAAGCCGACCGTTTGGGAGCGGATCAGCAGGGAGTGATCGAAATGGCAGAGGCAACGCTCCTGCTCCTGCGGGAAGACGGCACCGCACAAGCCATGACCGAGTCCCTCATTCAAACCCGGTTCGATATGGCGGATATCCGGCAGCGTTTGTCCGTCCCGGCACTTGATGACACCCTCTTGGAAATCGAAGATACCGTCATCGAATCGCTGAAAGAAATGCTGGAAGCCGTCAAAGAAGCGATTGACGAAGCCAAAGAGCGTCAGGAACAGCAGAAACAGAATAATGAACAAAACGCCAACGGACAACAGCAGGAAGAACCGCTGATTAAAGCCCTTGCCGAATTGCGGATGATCCGATCCATGCAGATACGGGTCAATGACCGGACAAAACGCAGCGAACAAGACATTGCACGTCTTCGGGATAAACCGAATTCCGATTTCGGTACGCTGCGGCAATCGGTCGAAGAACTTGCCCGGCAGCAAAACCGGATTTCCCGAATCCTGCACGAAATTAAAATCGGAAAAAATCAGTAACTCATGAAAACGGTATTTTTCGACTGTCATCAGCCGCTGCTTCATTCCGCTGCCGGATATTTAGTCCGTCAGTTTTACGATGCGGATCGGCAGCGGCTGGATATGCGACGTGCGGTTCTGGCACTGCCGGGGCGGCGTGCGATCAACCGGCTGGAAGAAATTCTTGCGGAAACGGCAGAAAAACTTGATCCCGCATGGTATCCGCCGGAGTTTTTGACCGTCGGCGACCTGCCGGAAAAATTTTACAAACAGCGTTATGCTCTTGCCGATGAATTAACCCAATGTTTTGCGTGGCTCAACGCCGCCGATCAATTTGACGAAGAATACCCGGACATGTTCCGCGGTCTGATTCCGAATCCGCCGAAGAAAGAGGATTTGAATGCCCGGCTCGCACTGGGGCAGATGTTCGCCGGATTTCACCGCGAACTTGCCGGCGATATGCTGGATTTTTCTTCCGCCGCCGAAATTTGCCGCAGCATACCGGGACTCGATTCCGAAGTCGTCCGCTGGGAAACGCTGGCACGGCTGGAACAAAAATATCTCGCCAAACTCGATTCCCTGCATCTGTGGGACAAGCAGGCCGCACGCCTTTTTGCCATTGAACGTCAAAATTCCGAAGAATACCGGCAAATTCTTGATCAATATGAGCAAAGCGGAACACAGTTTTTACTCATCGGGCTTGTCGATCTGAACAAGGAACAAAAGTCCATTCTCCGCAAATTTGCGAAATTGGTGACGATTCTCATTTTTGCACCGGAAAACACAAAAGACCGGTTCGATGAATTCGGCTGTCTGATTCCCGAAAAATGGCAGAACGCATCTCTCCGCCTGCAAGACGAACAAATCTGTATGGCCGGTTCCGTTGACGAACAGGCGAAAACGGTTTTGCGGTGTCTTGCGTCGATGAATAACAGCAGGGAATCAAAACTTGCCCCTTCGGAAATGACGGTCGGCGTGCCGGACAAGCAGGTTGTTCCGGCATTGACGCAGCAGTTTGATTTGACGGAATGTAAAGCCCGTCTGGTGGAAGGAACGTCCGTCCGGCAGACATCGGTTTACCGGTTTCTTGAAACGCTGCAAAAATATCTGGACAATCCGTCATTCGCCGCCGCCGCCGGATTGCTGCGGCATCCTGATCTGGAAACACGGTTATCAAAAGAATTGTCATTGCCGAACCCGGACGGCGGAATGGCTGAAAATCTCGACAGATGTTCCATGCGTTTTATGCCGAACTAACATTTTTGGGAGAACAAAACGATGTCCGAAAATCATTCCGCCATGCTTGATGCCGCCGATACCGCCGTGCTGGAACGTCCGAAATCCCGCCGTAAAAAGAAAGAACGCCCGCAAAAAGAACCGCTGTTTCACGTAATTCTCTGGAATGACGATGTCCATACTTACGAATATGTGATCATCATGCTCAATACCGTTTTCGGTTATTCTTTTGCGAAAGGATTTGATCTTGCCAAAGAAGTCGACCGCTATGGAAGAGCGGTCGTTTTTACATCAACACTGCAAGAAGCGGAAACAAAACGGGATCAGATTCTTGCTTTCGGACCTGATCCGCTGATTGCCGGTTCCGACGGTCCGATTATTGCCACGCTCGAAAAGATTCCGGGCGAATAATCTGGTCCCGCCCTCTCCTTATTTTTCCGGTATCTCACGGTACGGTTTGTTCTGCTGATAAACATTCCATTCCTTTTGCAGATTGTCCATGAGTTCCTTTTGGGCTTCTTCCGGCTTTTCCTTCTCTTTTTTGGCGAAGTCGATGCTCTTCTTTGACCATTCCTTTGCCTTTTCAAAGTCGCCGTTTTCGGCGTAAGCCGCCGCAAGCGTGCTTAAAATAAACGCCTTCCGGTACCGGGTCAACTCGCTCGCTTTCAACGCTAATTCCAAAGCGAGTTTTGCATTGCGGACGGAATCGACCGGACACGTGGCGTAAATCCACGCCAGATTATTCATGGAAGTCGAATCCTTCGGATCGGCTTTGATAATATCCGTCAGCACTTTGACGGCTTCAGCATGGCTCGCCGTGGCAATCGACAACTGGGAATCAAGCCGGAGCAGGGCCAGGTCTTTCGGTTCTTTCGCCAATAACGGTTTCAGCCGTTCCTTTGCGGCGGCATAATCTTTTTTGTCAAACAGCGTTCCGATCAGCACCAAATTGATCTCTTTGGCATCGGGATTGGCTTTCAGATATGTTTCGAGTTCCTGAACGGCATCGTCCCATTTTTTCTGTTCGCCGAGCAACTGCACTTTCACGATCAGCCAGTTGAGGGCATTCGGTTCTGCCTTGCGCTGTTCTTCCACCAATTCCATGGCTTGGGTAAATTTCTTCTGTCCGGCGAGAGCCGCAATGTGCAGCGACAGCCAGCGTTGATCTTCCGGCTCTTTTTCCCGCATTTTTTTGGCCAACTCGACTGCGGCATCGTAGTTTTTCATTGCCGTCAATACCTGATATTCCAGCAGGGTTCCGGCGTTTTCATCCGCCGACATCGTTTTCAATTCTTTGATAACGGGAATGGCTTCGCTGTATTTTTCCGCCGCAACCAGCACTTTGAATTTTTGCAGCATCAGCAGCGGAAAAGCGGGACGCAGTTCCAATGCGCGGTTCACACATTGCAACGCCTGATCGTAATTTTCCAAGAGCAGATAAACATCCGAGCAGCCGGCAAACACTTCAACCCGGTCAGGGTTCTTCTCCAGCACTTCTGCAAGCAGTTTTCCGGCTTCTTCCTCTTTGCCGAGGTGGGACAGCAGCAGTGCTTTTTGGATCCGCATAGAGGATTTCTGTTCGTCTGTTCCTTTTTCCGTGAATTGGTTAATCAATGTTTCAGCCGCTTTGAATTCTCTTGCTTCCATCAGCATAGAAACGATGCGTTCCCGCAATTCGGCGTTGTCGCTCTCTTTTTCCAGCAATTTTTGCAGCGTTTCAAGGGCGGCATCGGTGCGTTTGAGTTCGAGAAGCGTCACGGCGTGAAGCAGGAGGATTTGCGGATTGCCGTTTTTGACTTCGGCTGCCAATATTTTTTCCCGCTCTTCCAGATCGGTTTCAAGGGAAGCGAGCAGCCGCACGGCTTGAATTTGCACATCGGTATCATTTTTTGCTGCCTGTACGGCTTTTCCCAAAGCATCTTTTGCCCGTTTTTTATCCCCGTCCGGTAAAAGGTTGAGTTGGGCAATCCGCAGATAGGCAGCCGGCTGATCGGAAATGACCGCAACGGCTTCGTCAAGATCGGCTAATGCTTTTTCGCGGATTGATTTCCATTCTCCTGTTCTTGGATTCGGATTGGTCAATACTTGCTGGGAAAAAACGAGTCCCCGCTGTAATTGAGTGGATGCCTGCAACTGCTGGCAGTATTTCAGATTTTCGCCGTCAAGTCCTGCTTTCTTCGCACGCTGGCACAGCACGATGACTTGGCTTAAATCCATAACCGTGCTTGCCTGTACTTTGGCTTCGGTTGCCTGCTCCAGCAAGCCCATACCGGGATTGTCTTTTGTTCCGGCGGCGGACGGCGGATCGCCGGATTGACCGGTTTCCTGTGCAAAAAGCGGACAGGAGAAAACCGCAGCGCATACCGCCGCGGAGAAAAATAAAATTGTCTGTTTCATCGTGATAGTTCAAAAATTTTTCGGGACGGTCTATATTAAGACCGCTGTTGATATTGCATTACGTTCTCATTGTAAATGATCCGCTGCCGGCTGTCAAGCCGTTTGTCAGCCGGCGGCAAGGGGCAGCGGCAAAGGGGCAAGAGCCGCGTTTTTGCTTTTCCGGTTTTTCCGCCGTAATGTCAAACTTTGCCGTGCCGGCGGCGTGTACAAAATTGTTGTTTGATGAAATCCTTGTATCGGCTGTTTTCTTAAACGCGTCCTCTTGAAAAATAATTTTCTGCGGCTAACATGTGATGAAATTGTCCAATTTTTTGTTCACCGCAAGGGAACTAAACTCATGATGACTCAACTTATGTTTCGGCTTTTTCTCTGTTCGGCGGTTCTGTTCGGTTTTGCGTCCGGTCTATCCGCCGGCGACGCAGAAAAACTTACCGTTGCCGTTCTGGTCTGCGAAGAAAACGATGAAGACCTTTACGAAGCGTTCAAAAATCTTCCTGTTTTGATAACGGATCTCGGAAAGGAAAATAACTGGGATGTTCACATTCTCACCAGTAAGAAATTTGCGGAATTTCCCGATGCCGGCATTTTAGACAAAGCCGATGTCCTTGTTTTTTCCGCCCGAAGAATCGGACTGCCGAAAGAGCAAATGCAAAAAGTGAAAAAGTATGTCAAAGATTCCGGTAAGGGACTTGTGGCCATCCGCACAGCGAGTCACGGTTTTTCCCCCCGTAATTTGCCGGCGAATTGTGAAGCATGGAGGGAATTCGACCGGGACGTTCTCGGCGGCAGTTACAGCGGACATGGGAAAAATGAAATCGGTTCCGAAATTGAAAACGCCGAAGAATTGAAGGATTCTCCTCTATTGAAAGGAGTTGCACCGGCAAAGTGGCATAGTCAGGCATCCGTCTATTTCAATGCGAAAAACGCTGAGGGATCAACGGTTTATCAATACGTGTCTTCTGTGGAAAAACAAAAGATGCCGCTGACTTGGACGCGGATGTACAACAAGACCCGGGTGGCTTACACTTCACTCGGACACAAAACGGATTACGCAGTTCCCGCTTACAAAACGCTGATCCGCAACCTTGTCGAGTGGGCAGGCGAAAAACATTAAGGGGGGCGGGATTGATCCTCCGTTCTGAAATCCGGTATAATGACTCCGGTACAAGAACCCATCTGCCGGCTGCATCAAACCCCGCACCGGCAGGAAATATAAGTATCCAATGACCGCTTTGAAATACCTGCGTCTGCTCTTCGCTCTTCTTTTGCTCACCGCCCTGTCGGCTTTTTTTCTTGACTTTACCGAATTAATGCCCCGGCAACTTCACGCTTTGGCTTCCATTCAATTCGTTCCCGCCGTCGTCAGTTTAATGCCGGAAGGACAAGGACTGCTGATCGTTGCCGTTTGGTTTGCGGTCACGCTGCTCTTCGGACGGATTTACTGTTCCGCTGTCTGCCCCTTCGGGATTTTGCAGGACGTACTGACACGGCTTGCAAAATGGATACGCGGTAAAAAATTCAAATTTCAGTACCAACAAGAAATCAAATCCGTCCGGTATCTTTTTCTCGCCTTGCTTCTCCTCGGACTTGCCGCTCCGCTCTCTGTTCTCGTTTCCTTCCTTGATCCGTACAGCCATTTCGGCAGAACAATAACGTGGATTTTTCGTCCGCTGCTCATTGCCGGCAATAACGCTCTGGTTCCTTATTCCGGCGGAACATTTTCTTATGCTGCGAATTATATCAGCGGAATTTCGCTTTTCGCAGCGGCGGCGGTTTTCCTTTTTACCGCTATTCTCGCCGTTATGACCGGCCGCCGCTACTGCAACACGATTTGTCCGGTCGGAACGCTGCTCGGTTTATTGTCGCGGTACTCGCTCTTTCGGATACGGATCACGACCGGATGCAAGTCCTGCGGTCTCTGCGAAAAACAGTGCAAAGGGGAATGTCTGGACAGCAAAAACAAAAC
The DNA here is from genome assembly GCA_031256755.1 of Planctomycetaceae bacterium. Classification (GTDB taxonomy): domain Bacteria; phylum Planctomycetota; class Planctomycetia; order Pirellulales; family Thermoguttaceae; genus WRKP01. The sequence goes on along the minus strand of JAIRPZ010000242.1, from coordinate 8,913 downwards.
GGTTGATGCTTCCCGATGCGTTGCCTGTTTTAATTGTCTCCGCGTATGCAAGTTTCACGCATTGACGGTGATTCCCCAAAAACCGAAAGCGGAACGCCTTGAAACGTCAGCGTCTCCGCAAAATCCGCCGCAATCTGCGTGCGGATCAAGTGCGGAGTTTTCCCGCCGCACCGTGCTGTCGTGGTCGGTGTTTTCTTTTTTCGTCCCTTCATTTCTTCGTGCCGGAGACAGCGCGACCGATTCTTCGCTGCCGAAAGGAATCAGCAGAAGAGGATATACCATGAACGTGCCGGTATTGCTGCCCGGTGCCGTCAATCAAAACCGATTCCGCAAAAACTGTACGGCGTGTCATCTTTGCGTAACAAAATGTCCGGCACACTGTATTTCTCCGGCAACAACGGAATTGGGTTTGTCCGGTTTTTTGCAGCCGATTATGAATTTCCGTCATGGATACTGTCAGTACGACTGCACGATTTGCGCCGACATTTGTCCGGCACACGCCCTGACCGGACTGCATACACCGGAAGAAAAGCATCTGGTGCAAATGGGAAAAGCGGTGTTTCTGGAAGAAAATTGTGTGCTGAAAACGCAGGGAACGAATTGCGGGGCGTGTGCCGAACATTGTCCGACCGGTGCGATTCAAATGGTACCGTTTGACGGAGCGGCATCGAATTTGCTGATCCCGGAAGTCAAGTCGGAACGCTGTATCGGCTGCGGGGCGTGTGAATATATTTGTCCGGTAAATCCGTACCGGGCTATTTATGTACAGGGTCTTGCCGAACAGGGAAAAGTGAAACCGGCTCACGATCCGAATGAAAAACAGCAGGAAGTCAAACTCGACGGTTTCGGATTTTAGCGGAAGAAAGCCGGTTCGAGGCGGTCATATTCACCATCATCCGTTTTCAGGAGATTCCGAAAAATGAATATCAAAAAAGAATTCAAAAACGCTGTTTTTTCAAACTCAATCATCATCGGAATCCATTCGGTACTTGTCCGCAAACGGCTTGTTTTCTTCCTGACGGCAATAACGGGACCATTGTGTCCTGCTGCCGGAATGTGGACATATTTCGTGTTGGGCAGATGGGCAACAGATGCAAGTTCGATCTCGGTCTTTATCGAATTGTTCGGCATGATCATTGCCGCATCGGTTTTGTTTACGGGCTATTTTATCATGCCATGGCTCGGTTTGTTTTCAAGTTTTGTTGTGTTGTTTTACGGAAAAATGTGGTGGAAACTTATCGGAGCGGTTGCTCTTGTATTGAATCTTTTTATGTGTGCCGTAAACGGCACGTTAAATATGATCGTCCGGTTTATTTGACATTTCGTTTACGTAATCTATATTGATACGGTAAGAATGGCAACGGGGAAAAAGGCAAGGAAAATTCATGTTCGAAATTCTGATCGGATTGTTTCTGTTTGCGCTGGGGGCTTGGTTGTTTATCAGCGGCACCGTTGCGAATGTCCGGGTTTCCATACAAAAACGGCAAATCAGCGAACTCGCCGAAAAAAATGCAAAACTCGAAGCATCGCTGCGCCGTCTTCAACTCGATTTACGGACGGAATTGCAAAATATTCGTGCCGGAAGCCCCCCGAAAAATGAGGTCTTGACGCTTACCGCCGAAACGGAATCTTCTTCAACCGCCGCTGTCTCCGAACCGGACAAAACGAAACAATCCGCAAAACCGGCAAACGGCGGATTTATGCCACCCCCCGCAAAACCCGCCGTTCCGGTCGCTCCGTTTATCGTGCCGCCGCCGAAACCGGAACCTTCCGAAAAACAGGATTCCGGTCTCCGCACCCCGTCCGGCTGGACACGTTCCGCTTTCGCCGCCGATGCCGCTTTTTCACCCGCCGCCGCAACGTCCGAACCGCTCAAAAAACCGCTGAAAGACGCTTTCTCCGCTGTCAAACGTCCGCCGGCAGAACGTCCGCCGTCGCAATCGCTGGAATTGTGGATCGGACGCAAACTCTTCGGCTGGGTGGCCATTGCCGGTTTTATTGTGGCCGCCGCGATCCTGATCCGGCACGCCGTCAATTCCGGCTGGATCGGTCACGAATTCAAAGTGGCCGGCATTACCCTGTTCGGCTTTGCCCTGCTCGGTCTCGGTTATCATTTTCACCGCACCGGTTTACGGCGGTTCTCGACGATGCTTTCCGGCGGCGGAATCATTCTGGTTTTCCAAGCCGGTTATGCTTCCTTCGGTATTTATAAACTGATCCCTCTTTCCGTTGCCAATGCTGTTTTGCCGCTGATCGTTGTCGGCGGTTTCCTGCTGGCGTGGTTCTACCGCTCCAAACTGCTCGGCACGATTTCTATCACCGGCGGTTTAGCCGTTCCGCTCCTGCTGGCAGCCGAGAACACCAACGAAATACAATTTTTCGCGTATCTGCTGCTGCTTAATGCCGGCACCGTGCTGCTGGTCAATCTGCTCCGCCGCGTTCCTATCGCCTTCCTTGCCTTTTTCGGTACGCAGGCACTCTGCTGGGACTGGTACAGGGAACACGATCAATCGAGAACCAATTACGCCGTTTACGTCGTTTTACTGTTTCAACTTGCTTTTTATGCGGTCTATTTTGCCGACACTACGATTGCTGCCGCAATAACCGTTACGAAAAAGATCGTGCCGACGTGGGACGATGCAATGCGGGCTGTTCTCGCGCCGATCATCCTTTTCGGTTCTCTGTTCTTTTTGTCACTCAGATATCAAGAGGACAGTTATTTACTGCTCTATTATTTACTGCTCTATGACGATTCCGTTTTCCCTGTGAGAACCGTTCTCCATGAAACGCTCGGTTATTTCGCATTTATCGGGGCGGCGTGGTATGCGCTGCTGTCGGTTCTCTATGCACGGCGTTTCGCAAGAGTATGGAATGCGGAAGTCGCCGCCTCCCTGATCAGGTATTGGAAAGCGTCACCGGCTGCGGCTCTGGTTATGGCATTCGGTTTTATTGCGGTCGGAATTCCGCTGCAATTTTATGCGGAGTGGATTGCGCTCGGCTGGATGACGGTTTTCGCCGGTTTATGGTTCAGCGGACATTATTTGCAGATGCGGACGTTTATGAATATGTCCTGTGTTTTCTTCGGATTGGGGAGTATCCGTCTTGTTTTTGATGTTGTCCGGCAACTTCCGGTAACGGATCATTTGGAACTTGCGCCGCTGTGGAATCCGGCAATGCTTCCGATATTGGCGGCTGCCGGTCTGCTGATGTTTGCGTCCGTTGCGGCAAGGGCGTTTATCCGCGAATATCCTTTTACAGATGCACCGGTTTTGCCGCAACGGTAATGCCGTTTTCTGTAACGGTAAATCCGCGGCGGCGGTCGGCTTCCGCATCATCACCGATTTCGGCATTCGGCGGAATCTGCACGACCTTATCAATAATCGTCCGCCCTATTTTGCAACCGGTACGTCTTTGCCTTCGGGAATGGACATTGTTTCTTGTTCTGTTTGCGTTTTGGCTGCCGGCGGAGTTTTTTTCGGTATTCCCTGAATCCTGTCCCAAACGCCGTCCGCGTTGGTGTCCAAATAGGATATTTGATCGCCGAAGGAGTAGAGAATATCTGTTACCTGTTTTGTTTCTGCGTCACGGCTGACAGCAAGACGTATATCCAGTCCTTCCTCCGTAAATTGATACGTCCGCACCAGTATCTGCTTTCCGTTGACCGGATAGATGTCTTCGGACACGATGGTATATTTCGCCGGAAGCGAATGGACAAAGTATCTTGCCTGCTTTTCAAAGACATCAATGAGAAGCGGCGTTGCCGTATAACGCTTTTTCGGCATTGCCAGTGACTTGACATAGGCACTGGTATCGGGATGCGGATCGTTTTCCCATTCTTTTTCTGTTGCGGATAATCCCTGCACAACCCGAAAGGGGGATTCCGCCGGAGACGGCGCGTTCTTCCTTGATACGGCACCGCAAACGATACCGGCCAGAAAAATGATCAGTGTGTAAAAAACGAAAAGGAAAATGGTTTTCTTCGACATGAGAATGCTCCGTTGTTTTTAAGGAAAAATTGAGGGGAAATAACGATACGATGCTACGGATTTTAGCACCATTCCGCAAAACGGTCAAGTGGATGGATCGATGCTGCCCGGCACAGCGGCGAATGCTGTTCGTGCTGCACGCACACGCCGGAGATCATTCTTGCACGGCGGTACGGCACGACGGGGCGGCGCACTGTCCGGCTCCGCCCGCATCAAAGATGCACCAGTTTTGCCACAACGGTAATGCCGTTTTCTGTAACGGTAAATCCGCGGCGGCGGTCGGCTTCTGCGTCATAACCGATTTCGGCATTCGGCGGAATCTGTACGTCTTTGTCAATGATCGCCCGGCGGATTTTCGCGCCTCTGCCGACATTCACGTCGGAAAATAAAACCGAATCTTCGACCCGCGAAAAACTATTGACACGGCAGCAATGCCCCAAAATCGAGCGGTGAACCACTCCGCCGGAAACAATACTGCCCGGACAAACAATGCTGTCCACCGCCAGACCGGTGCGGTCGCCGTCCGCAAAAACAAATTTCGGCGGCGGATAATTCGGATGATGGGTATAAATCGCCCACCGGTGATCGTACAAATTCAGCAGCGGATCAACGCGTACCAAATCCATATTGGCTTCGTAAAACGCATCGAGCGTTCCGACATCGCGCCAGTACGCTTCGGTTTTACGGTTTTCGTCCATGAAAGTGTACGCGAAAATCCGGTATTCTTTAATGGCTGACGGCAAAATGTTGCTGCCGAAATCGTGCGCACTCTGCGGATCGGCAGCGTCTCTGTCGAGGGCTTCGTGCAGAAACTGACGGCTGAAAATGTAAATTCCCATAGAACCGAGGCAGCGGTCGGAATCCGGCATACATTTCGGCTGCGGCGGTTTTTCTTCAAAACCGACGATGCGGCAGTCCGTATCGACTTCGATGACACCGAACTGACCGGCGGCGGTTTCCGATGCCACCGGCAGAGCGGCAACAGTGGCATCGGCGTGGCGGGAAATATGAAACCGCAGCATCTTGGAATAATCCATTTTGTAAATATGATCGCCGCCGAGAATCACGACATAATCCGGCGATTCGTTTTCAATGGCGAACATATTCTGATAGACGGCATCGGCTGTTCCGAGATACCAGTTATCGCCGACATATTGCTGCGGCGGGACGACATCGGCGAATTCTCCCATTTCCCGGCAGAAGTACCGCGACCAGCCCATGGAGATATGCCGGTTGAGCGACATCGCCTTGTACTGCGTCAGCAGCAGGATTTTCCGAATCCGGCTGTTGTAGCAGTTGGACAGAGTGAAGTCGATAATCCGGTATGCGCCGCCGAAAGGAACGGCGGGTTTTGCGCGGTCGCGGGTGAGCGGTTCGAGTCGTGAACCGCGTCCGCCGGCTAAAATAATGGCAAGTATGTTGGCTCTGGACATAGGTGTTAGTGGGTTAAATTGGCGGGTTAGTCTCCGGCGGACATAGTTTCGGCTGTTGGTGCGGAGCGGTGAAAGTTTCAGGGTGAATCTTTCACCGGTTTTCTTTTCTAAAACAATTTCGTCTTTCGTCTCACCGGCAAAAATGTATTTCGCCCCGAATCCTTCTTTATCGTCTTTGGCTTCGGCAAAGTACCGGATAGAAAGCAGAGCAAACAGGTTTGAAACAAGGAACGGTTTCGCATCTCGGAGGATATTTTACCAATCGGAATCCCTTTTATTGTAAAGCCCGTGTGCGGAGTTGTCAAATAGCCATAAGAAGGATACGGAAACGCATGAAGCAGGCAGTCCGCTGTTATGTTTCCGGTATCAGATTTTTACATTCCGGCATCAGTTCTTGAAAAATCCGAAATTGTTCCGCGGCTTCTTCGTGCAGCCCTTGCCGTTTCAGCAGTTTGCCAAGATGCAGCCGCACTTCCGCATATTCAGGATGCAGTTTTAACGCGCCGCGGAAAGCCGCCGCTGCAAACTCGTCCTCTCCCAATTCCGCTAACACACATCCTAAATTCGCCCGCGCCTCCACGAAATTCTCATCCAATTCAATCGCCGAAAAATACCGCTCTCTCGCTGCCGAAAGATCCCCCATACGGTACAGCACTTCCGCAAGTTGAAAATTGATCTGCGGATTTCCGCCTCCGGCTGCCAGTGCCGCCCGGTATAAAGAAGCGGCTTCCGGCAACTGACCGGCGGCTTCAAAACCGCATGCTGCTTCACACAGCCGCACCGGATCATTCGTCTCTGTTTGCGGTTCAAAGACGGAGTCCAGCACCGAAAGCGTGTCCGCTGCCGGACGGCACGGCACCGGTTCGGCAGCGTCCCCGAAAGAAAAACGCAACTGCCCGTTATGATCTTCTATGCCGTTTTTTGTTACAAAAAGAATATATTTGCCATCAACCTGCATGCCGGACAATAAATTTTTCCCCGTATGATGCTGTTTGATTTTTTGCAGCCGGGCAGCGGCGGCCGGTACGGATAAACCGGCAGCCGTCATGTTCTGGAAAAGTTTCAGCAGTAAAAGCGATTCCCTGCCGAAATAACAAAGCCGGCGGACTTGACGCACCGGAATAATAAAACCTTCCCGATGCAGCCGCCGAATGATGTCCGGCGGCAAACCGGTCAATCCCGCAAGCATTGACGGCGTGTAATCCATTGGGTGAGACGGCTGCGGCTGATCCCCGCCGCCGTATTTTTTCCAAAATTCGTTTTCTGCAAGAATGGTCAAAGTCCCTTTTTCAAAGGATTCTTGCGTTGCCGCATCCAGTTGATCGTTCCAAAGATTCCAATCCTGTTTGAGAATATCTTCGTCTCCGACAACGATCAAATCGACATCGGCGGTCAGTTTTTTGACTGTGCGTCCGCCGTTTTTTCTGACGATTTCCGCGGCCTCTGCCCGGTTTCCTTCGGCTAATCTGCCGGTAAAATAGACCTTTTGCACCAAATACTGCCCGCTTAATACCTTATGTATGCCTTTGTGATCCGTGATTGTACACACAACCGCACCCGCTTGCAATTCTTTACCGCGGCGGGGGCGGTGCGAGTTTCGGCATTGTTTGAGGTGGCATTCCCGGTCGCGGCTTGCGCCGTATTTGCTGCTCCGGTTTTGCTCTCTTAACCGTAAGATCAAAAGTTTGCTTGCCCTTTCCTGTCGACTCATAAACCCAGCCGGAAGTTTCTGCGGAACAAAATTGCGGATCGACAAGTATTTCAGCCGGTATTCCCAAACCGGAAGAAACGTTGACGTTTCCCAGACAAACCGTGTAAGTTCCCGGTGGCAGCCCTTTTTCGCCTGTTCCGGCACCAGCGGAATAATGTCCGTCTTGTTGAATCGAGCCGAAAAACGTTTGCGACGCATTCGCAAACACAACACTGCCTTTCATGAGAGGCGTGCCGTCTTCAAACTTGACAGTACCGTCAACCGGTGCATTGCCGGAACATCCGGTTAATGTTACAAGAATGATCAAAGCAATCATAAACAATATGTGTTTCATTGTTAGCGGTGAATGTTAATGGATTTGGATTTGTTTGTAAATCTTTACGTCTCTGCGGTTCACATACCATTAGCCGCAAAGACGTAAATGGACACGATTTTTTCTTATGGCAAACTGACCGAACCGCCGTCATTGACGCGTCCGATCCGATACATAATTTCGCTGCCGGTCGTACCGGGAATCGTGCGAACAGCACCGTCGCCGATCAGGAAGTTCACGATGCCGACATGACCGCTTCCCCACCACGCTTCCGATTCGTTTTCGATACTGCGGGGATTGCTGCCGTCATAACCTCCGGGGTCTTGAGGATTCCGGGCATACCATCGCAGATTTTGATAGCCATTGATCGGAATATTCCGTCCGAGATTGAATATGCCGTTGAATTCGCCGCAGCAGTCACTGTCAGGACGATTCCGCTCGCCTCCAAGAATACCGCCGTCCCACTTTCGTTGAGTGCGGTAATCTGTATCTGTCCGCCCGCCGTTTCCGTCCAATGCCCAGTCCGGGATATGCTTTTCTCCGATACAAAGTTGATTGGCTGTACCGTCTGCCCACCATGACAAATTTTTACTGGGCGACCACGAAGACACTTCGGCGGCATCATTATAGTCGCCGGTTTGACTGCCGAAAAATTGCAAGTCGGCAATCATAAAAGGGCTGACGTAGTCGGAAGGCAATGCTGCGAAACCCTCCATATACACAATTGCCCATCCGGTGAGTTGTGCAAACGATGCCCCGCCACCGGAGTTAAGATTCTCACAATAGTAAGGATCCTCGTCCGGGTGAATAACGACAACCGGTACATAATCGGATCGGGGACCGAACATTCCGTCTTCTCCTTCGTCAGGCATGGCAACGCCGGCACTCCGCCGGGAAGGACATGCAAGAAATGTCCATTTCATTGACGCTTGCTCTTCCGGCAACAATGACACAAACCAGGTATCCGCAGAACATCCTTTGGTGCTGAAATTCATGAATCCGCCAGTTGCGGTCATACGGTCGTGCCAAGCGTTTTGTTCCATGTACGGCAGCAGAAAAACGAAGAGCGAACCGCGAGTGGAAAGCACGGTATTCGGCGGCAAACCGTCCATTGCACCGGCAAAAGTGTGGACACCTATGCCGATTTGCTTCAGATGGTTCTGGCACTGCATTCTTCGTGCGGCTTCACGTGCCGCCTGAATCGCCGGAAGCAGTAAGGCAATCAGCATCCCGATAATCGCAATCACGACGAGGAGTTCAACCAGCGTGAAGCCCGAAGTGCCGCTCCTACCAGGAATTACGTTTTTTGCCCCCCCCCCCCCCAAATGCGCCTATTTTGTTGTTTGCAGGATATTCTGCGGTGTTTGTGTTAGCGGTAAGTACCGGACGGAAGGCAACATGCCCCTCTGAAGTACCGCTCTTGGGTCTTTCGCCAGTAATCAATACTGTCATAATTTTCTCCTTTCAAGT
>JAIRPZ010000200.1 GCA_031256755.1 Planctomycetaceae bacterium | reverse complement strand
GAAGGAGTCCTCCCCGAAGGTTTCGCCCTCATTCAAGTCCCGAATGTTTTAGATTCCTTTGAAAAAATCGCCCGCTTTTTTCACCCGCCGCGGGAAGAAAAACAGACCGGCATCAGCAGACAATGTTTTATCCACCCGTCCGTCAAATTAGGTCAAAACGTGTCCGTCGGGCATTTTGCCGTCATCGAAGAGGACTCGGTCATCGGCGATAACGCTACGATTTACGGCGGCGTACAAATCGGAGCAGGCTGCACCGTCGGCAGCGGCACAACGATTTTTCCGAATGCCGTGTTGTACCGCAGTACCGTGACCGGTTCACGCTGCATCATTCACAGCGGCGCAATTATCGGCGCATTCGGTTTCGGCTACAACAGTTCGGACGGTTCACATCAACTTTCGCCGCAAATCGGCAACGTTGTCATCGGAAATGATGTCGAAATCGGGGCAAACACAACCATTGACCGGGCAACCTACGGTTCCACCGAAATCGGCGACGGTACGAAAATTGATAATCTGGTGATGATCGGGCATAACTGTAAAATCGGAAGACACAATTTGCTGTGTGCGCACACTGGCATTGCAGGCAGCACGACAACCGGCGAAGGTGTCGTCATGGCAGGACGGGTCGGCGTGAAGGATCACGTTCACATCGGCGACCGGGCGGTTTTAGGGGCAATGTCCGGCATTCTCGGCGATGTCGCACCGGATGTGCGGATTGTCGGCATTCCCGCAACACCGGAAAAAGAACAAATGCGGATTCAAATCGCTCTGCAAGCCCTGCCGGAAATGAGGAAAGAATTCAAGAAATTACGCCAGACCGTTGAAGAATTGCGGGAACGGCAAAGTACCGCAAAACAAGAATCCGGCAATGAGAGGCAAGATTGACCTCCCATGATTGACTTCCGGCGTTTTTTGTATAGATTGACTGACTTGTCCGTTTTCTCTAATGGTCTCTAATGACCGGTTTATTGTATGCTGTCGCGCCGGCTGCTTTTCGGATCGCTGATCATTGCCGTTCTGCTCGGCGTTTCATGGCTGGATGTCTGTATTTCCCGGTACGGATTCACCAAAGAAATTATCTGGCTGCCGCGCGGAATCGCACTGATGCCGGTTTATCTTGTGTGCCTCGTATTTTTAACGCGGGAAGTCCTGCGGATACTCAATGCCGCCGGACTGCATCCGCTTCCTCACTCCGTTTATCTCGGCACTCTTTTTATTGCGGTCAGTTGCTGGATCGCCAATGTTATTCAGCAATTTAATCTTGACATTCTGCACCATGAGACATCCCGCGGCGGCTGGCAATGGGCAGCGACCGCCAGTTTTTCCGCACTGCTTGCCGTTGCCGTCGGAGTGATTTTAGCATTTGCCGCTGAAATGCGGCGTTATGAACACCCCGGCGGTGTAACCATCAATCTCGCCGGTGCCGTTTTCGCCTACGCCTATCTCGGTCTGCTGTCGTGCTTTATGATCCAACTGCACATGGCTTATGAAATCTGGGCGATTCTTTCGCTTGTTATTGTAACAAAAATGTGCGATGTCGGCGCATTCACGGTCGGCAAACTCATCGGGACTCACCGGATGACTCCCGGATTGAGTCCGGGCAAAACGTTTGAAGGAGCCGTCGGCGGAATTCTTTTTGCCTGTGCCGGTTCGTGGTTCTGGTTTGATATTGTCCTTCCCTATTTTGACCGGGAAAAAGTGACACCGTTTATCGGCTGGGTTTCTTTCGGTATGGTGGTTGCTCTGACGGGAATGACCGGCGATCTTGCCGGTTCGCTGATCAAGCGTGACAGCCGTATGAAAGATTCCGGTCATGCCGTTCCGGGTTTCGGCGGCGTGCTGGACATTTTCGACTCGCTTCTCATGGCGGCACCGGCTGCTTACGTTTTTTGGGTTTTCGGTTTCGTTTGTTCAGGAAAGCATTAACAGCGGGATCATTCCCACGAAGGGCTGTGGACATCGAGCGGTCCTTCCGGCAGCGGAACATCGGAAAGTTCATAATACATCGGACAGTTGCTTCTCATCGCAACCGGTAAATCCCGGCTGTTCCACATCACCATCGAATCGTCTGCCAGTTTCCACCCTTGCGATTCATAAAACGGCACCAAAGATTCCTTGCAAAACAAGATTGCAAAAAGAAAACCGCGCCGGGCGGATTCCTCAAGTGCGGCGGACAACAGCCGGTGAGCCAGACCGCTGTTCCGGTATTGCGGATCGACACAAACCCCCTGTATGCTCGCAACGTTATAGCGGAAGTTCCACGTAGTCGTAATTGTCCGCACTACTGCCGCCGCATGTCCGATAATCCGTTCTTCAAGCGGCGCGATCACAGAAAAAATCGGCGGAGTATGATGCCACATCCGCCGGTGTTGAAAAATTGCCGACCAATCGGGAAAGCAGCGGCAAAGCAATTCCCGAACCGATAAATCCATAACCGGCGTGATCTCATTTTCGCTGATCATTCGCAGCGGCAGTGCTTCGGAGATATTTCGGGCGTGATCCGGTTTCGGCGGGATCGGTTGCAGCAAAACCGCACATTCGGCGGCAACGGCTTCTTCGCGTCCGATGATACCGATTTTCTCGCCGGTTTTTGCCTTCAAACCGATTTGCGTCGGATCAATCGAAAGCAGTTCGGCGATTCGCTGCCGCATTGTTTCTTTGTACGGGCTGATTTTCGGTTTTTCGGCAAAAATGATGATGTCGATATTCCCGATTTGCCAGCCGGCATTCTGTACAGCCTGATAGACGATTTGCAGCATTTCGCCGGAATCGCGATCTTTGTTGGCGGGATCGGTGTCGGGAAAAAACTCGCCGATGTCGCCGAGTCCGGCACCGCCGAGCAGGGCATCGGCAGCCGCATGCAGGACAGCATCCGCGTCGCTGTGTCCCAGCAGTTTTTTGGTATGTGCGATACGGACACCGCCGAGGATAAGCGGAGTGCCGTCAATAAGCCGATGCAAGTCGTGTCCTATGCCGATGCGGAACATTTTATAACAAAAATTATAGTTCGGGGTTAAAACGCCGGTATTGCCGCGGTCAATTTTCTGTAACGGAAAACGACACCTTGGTGATACCGGATTCTGCGGCGGAAGTTAAAATCTTTTTTATCTCGCCGTAAGGGACTTTTTTACCGGTGCGGATGCGTATTTCGGCTCCGCTGCCTGAATTTTCGCGGAAATCTTTCAGGATTTGCCGCAGTTGCAGCATACTGACCGGTTTTGAACCGGCATAAACCGCACCGGCGGCCGGAACACTGACGACGATCATTTTTATTTTTTCTGCGTTTGGTGCGGTTCCTGTTTTTGCTGCCGGTAAATCTACCGGTACGGCAGCGTCCTGCCGGATCAGGTTGCTGGAAACGGCGAAAAAAATGATCAGTAAAAAGACGACATCAATCATCGGAGTCATGTTAAATCGTCCTTTCGGCGGTTTCAAACATTCTGGCGGTATCATCATACGCAGCAGTGTACCGCCGGACAGATTTTTGTAAAGACATGAAGCAATGCCGGCAAGGACTGCCCTAATACTATTGTCATGCAGGGAACCGTTGTCAAGACAGCGCAGCGGCTTGCGGAGCGGCATATTTACACCGCCGTGCGGGCGGCTTTTTCCGTCCCGACCGGCGGTGATGCCTTACGGCCCGCACGCGTCCGCAACCGGCAAACGCTGTATCTGTTTATAAAAACAATGGACTCCACGTTTTCGGTACAGGGGCATTCAGAGAAACCGGCTGCTTCGTCATCGGATCACGGAACATAATTCCAACCGCGTGCAAAGCAATCGTCCGGCTGCGCTCGTCCCCGAAATTTTCATCAAACGGAACGTCCGAACCATATAACGCATCGCCGAGAATCGGGAAACCATGAACCGAAGATTGCAGGCGTATCTGATGCATCCGCCCCGTTTCAAGGCGGATTTCCAAATGAGTCGCCGGTATGTGCCGCAAATCCGGCAGATGAAATTCAAACCGCCGCAATACCGTAAAATGCAGCACGGCTTTCTTTGCCTGCGGATGATCTGCCGCAACGATTTCCGCTTTGGGAACCTCCGGGATTTTCCGTACAAAATCTATCCACGTGCCGCTCTCTTCGCAAACCGTGCCGGCAACAACGGCCCAATAAGTTTTGGCAATTTCCCGCTTTTCAAACTGCTCGGAAAGCCGGTGAGCCGCCCGCGAATGTTTACCGAAAAGAATCACGCCGGAAACAGGACGGTCAAGACGGTGCGGAATACCCAAATAGCCGTTTTCATTCCGTCCTTCGGTTTCCGCAAGATATTTCCGCACACGACGTTCCATCGAATCCACTTCGCGCGGTGCCTGCGTCAGCAATCCGGCAGGTTTATTGACGGCTAAACAAGGACCGTTTTCGTACAAAATCTCAAAATCAGGCATAAGCAAGTTTCGTCAAAAATATGTCCGGTGTCCGCAGCAAGCAACTCCGCTGCCGGATTGTTAACTGTTTCCCAACGTCAGCAAATCTTCTTCCGGCGATTCTAATTGAGGAAGTGCCGAACCGCCGATAATCTGAATTTGTGTTACAAAATCAATTGTGTTTTTCATCATCATCTCAATCTGTGCATCACGTTTTTTCCAAACACTCTGCATGGCTTTTTTTTCTTTTTCGTATCCGTCCCGCAATTCATTAAAGCCCGTCACTACGCGCTTCACCTGATCCACAAAATTGCCGTTTGTCAGATAATCATAAAGCATCTGCACTCTGTCGGCTTTATTCGTTTGCGAAGCATACGCTTCACTGACGCGGATCAGCCGGTCGCGGAGAACTCTCGCCGTTCCCTGAAATTCCTTGATCGGACAAACCCAAACGCCGTCAATGTAATCGGTGTGTTCCATCCCTTTCGGCATGGCTTTTGTCACAAGGACCAGCAAATCGGCTTTGCTGTCCGCTGCTTCGGCTTTCATTTTTTCGATCCAGTCCTTGCTGTAATTTTCCGTATTTTTACTTTCATAAAGAATCGTACCGGCAACGTTGCCGAAACTGTTGCGGACAACCTGCACCGCATCCGCACCGTACTGCCCTTTTTTGACTTCACTGATTTCGTCAAACGGAAACGTTTCCCGTAGAAATTCCTCGACAGCCAGTTCCTGAATTTCTCCCAAAAGTTGCTGCGACCGCTGATCGGCTTTCCGGGCGGCTTCTTCGGCGGCTTTTTTCGCGTCGGCTAACTGTTTTTGCAGTTCGGATACTTTTTCTTCCTGCCGTTCCGCTTCCCGTTTGCTGATGATTTCGGCTTCGGCTTTCAGCATCGCCTCAAATTTTTTGCGGTTTGTTTCGTCGTTTTCTGCCAATTTTTTTTCGATTTCCAAAGCGGTATCCTGTTTCTGCGAATCGAGCAGCCGTTTAAGCCGGGCATTTTCAAGAGCGGTATTTTGTAATTCCTGCAATTTCTTTTTCGTTTCCGATTCGGCTTCGGCAAGCGATTTCAACTGAATTTCGTAATCCGACTTGATTTTATTTTCGGCTTGCCGGAGGATTTCCTGTTTTTGTTTGGCGATTTCCGTTTTCGTTTGTTCGGCAACTTTTTGTGCAATCTGTTGTTCGAGAGCCGTTTGCTGTTCTTTCAGCGACTGTTCTTTTTGGGCGAGGAGGGACTCGCGTTTTTTGACTGCGTTTTCCAGTTCTGTGGTTTTGATGCGGAATTCCTGCTGATATTTTTGTCCGAGGGCTTCTTCGACATTGATGTCTGCGCCGCAAACCGGACATGCCATTTTCGTGAACCGTTCCATCGTTTCGTTTGTTTTTATCAATTCCGCCGGTCATTATATCCGCTGAAATTGAAAAAAAAAGAACCAGAAACGGTATCCTTCCGCCCCCTCTTTTTTTTTCGGCAGAATATCTTATAATACCTATATGTTTTTCTCTGATTTTGACAATGACCTGCTTTTGCGGCAGTTAAGCGGAAACCGGCTGACGGTGCTGTACCGGCTGACCGGCGATGAAAATACCGCTTACAGCAAAGCAAAAGATATTTGCACCGAGCAAACCGTTGAATTTCCCGATTCACTGCTGCCGGAAGGTGCCATTGCCGACCAGATTGTCGGGAAAATTGAAGATTTCCGTAACGAAAAAGAAAACTCCTTTCTGGCCGCCGTCAGTTATGCCGAAGAAGACGCTGCCGGCGAATTCACGCAGTTTCTCAATGTCGTTTTCGGCAACATCAGCATCAAACGCGGCATTCAGGTTGCCGGGCTTGTGCCGGGCAAAAATCTTCTGAAAATCTTTCCTGGTCCGAAATTCGGAATCGGCGGCTTGAGAAAAATCCTTGAAATTCCGCAGCGTCCGCCCCTTTTTACCGCTGTGAAACCGATGGGGCTTTCCGCCGCCGGACTCGCAAAATTGACCGCTCAATTTGCCGAAGGAGGAATCGACATCATAAAAGACGACCACGGATTGTCCAATCAGGTTTTTGCTCCTTTCGAAGAACGGGTCAAACGCTGTGCCGAAGCCGTCGGCGAAGCCAATGTCCGGTTTAACCGGAAAGCGGTTTATGTTCCGAATATCAGCGCACCGTTTGAGGAATTGTTCGACAGAGTTCATCGGGCAAAAGAATTAGGAGCGGGCGGTGTGATGATTTCCCCCGGTCTGACAGGATTCGATACGCTTCGGGCTTTGGCAGCAGCGGAAACAGGACTGCCGATCATCGCTCACCCGACATTTCTCGGCAGTTACGTAATGGACCATTCACAAGGAATCAGCAGCGGCGTATTGTTCGGGACACTAATGCGGCTTGCCGGTGCCGACGCAACCATTTTCCCGAATTACGGCGGACGTTTTCCGCTGACACCGGACGATTGTCTCGAAATTGTAAATGCCTGCCGGTCGGAACAGGAAGACATGCCGAAAATCTTTCCATGTCCTGCCGGCGGAATGGAATTGAAAAATATACCGGATATGCTCAGGCATTACGGGAAAGACATTCTCATTCTCATCGGCAGCGGACTGTTCCGGCTGGGGAATGACCTGATCGCTAACATCCGGCAGTTCCGGGAGTTGATTGCAAAGGAATGATCGTCTATAAATTATGCCTCCTTTATTAACGTAATTAACGTACAAAAATGAAAAATTTATCCGATTGGAAAACGCCGGTTTGTCAGATGGCGGCAGGCATCCGCCGCCGGGTGCTGGCGCATACCATCGCTCACAACGGCGGCTATTTGAATCAGGCATGCTCGTCCGCCGAAATTCTGGCAACGCTTTACGGGAAGATACTAAAACTCGCCCCGCTCGGCAAACCGCTGATCCCCGGACGTTTCCCCGGAACGCCGAAACC